>JAAXUL010000784.1 GCA_013336035.1 Chloroflexales bacterium | reverse complement strand
CGCCGGCCCTGTCGGGGCCGCGTCATCGGCCGGTGTCGGGGCGCGCAGCAGCCCGAGCGCGGCGCCCAGGGCGCGGGCCTGGGGGTCGGCGCCAGGCGGGCTCTCGGCGAGCGGCGCGGTGCCGAAGGCGAGCGGCCGCTCTGGCGCGAGGGCGCCGTCGACCTCGGTGGACAGGACGACTGGCGCGAAGGGCTGGGGCGCCCGCAGCAGGTAGATATCGCGGTCAAAGGCGACCAGGCCAACCTGGTCGGTTGTCGAGTCAAGGCCGGCCACGGTCGCCGCCACCAGCCGCCGCGCGTCGTCAAGGCGGTTGCGGCTGCCTGGCAGGCCCAGGTCGCGGGCCTCGGCGCCGACATCGATCACAAAGACGACGGCGAGGCCCGCGTGGCTGGTAGTGGCGGCCTCGACAGCGATCGGGCCCCCGTCGGCGAGGACGCGCAGGTCTTCAGGGCGCAGCGAGGGGGGGCCGGCCACACCAACGGTCACGCGCGGGTAGGCGCTGAGATCGATCGTGGTGATGGATAGCTTGCCGGCGGGCGCGGCTGCGCTGCCCTCGACCTGTATCATCAGGCACAGAAAGATCACAAAGCCGATCAACTTGATGATTCGTTGCGCCAACATTGATACACCGACGAGTGGTGATATGCGTTGATCGATGGCGTCCCCTGTCGACGCCGACAATGTGTTGCCATATGAACATAGGCGGAACCGTGGCCCAAGTATAGCTGAGCAAATGATAAAAACCTGCTATCTGGATGACGCAGAAGTTACAATGGCTCTGATGGAAGATCATATTACCAAGGTGCGTGTACAGCCAGATAACAGGCCATGTCCACTTGGGCAAACGAACAGGGGCCGGCAGGTATTGCTCCTGCCGACCCCTGTTCATTCGTCTCGCACAAGCTAAGCGCCTGGCGCCTCGCCGGCCGCTAGGCGGTGGCCGCCTCGGACTTCTCGGCGTCGGCCTTCTGCCTGGCCTTCTCCTCGTCCACGAGGACGCGGCGCAGCACCTTGCCGACCATCGTCTTGGGCAGCTCGCTGCGGAACTCGACCTCGCGGGGGATCTTATAGTGGGACAGGTGGAGCTTACAGAACTCCTTGATCTCCTCGGCGGTAAGCTGCTCGCCGGGCTTTGGCACGATATAGGCCTTAACCGTGTCATCGCCGCGCTTCGGGTGGGGGATGCCGGCGACGACGGCCTCCATCACCTTGGGGTGCAGGTAGAGCACCTCCTCGACATCGCGGGGCAGAACCTTGAAGCCGGAGGCGATTATCATATCCTTCTTGCGGTCGACGATAAAGAAGTAGCCGTCCCCATCGACCATGCAGATATCGCCAGTGTGGAGCCAGCCCTCGTCATCGATCGTGCTGGCGGTCTCCTCGGGGCGGTTCCAGTAGCCCTTCATCACCTGGGGGCCGCGCACGCACAGCTCGCCCTGAGACTTGCCGTCGAAGGGCAGGGGCTCGCCGCTCTCGAGGTCGATAATCTTGGCCTCGGTGTCAGGGAAGGGCACGCCGATGCTGCCGGACTTGCGCGTACCGTAGATCGGGTTAGCGTGGGTGACCGGGCTGCTCTCGGTCATACCGTAACCCTCAACGAGACGGCCACCGGTGATCTGGCCGAACTTCTCCTGGACATCCATGGGCAAGGGGGCCGATCCAGAAATGCAGGCCTTAACGCTGTGCAGGTCGTACTCCGTGACCTTGGGGTGGTTGATAATACCGATGTACATAGCCGGCACGCCGGGGTAAAGCGTGGCCCGCTCCTTCTGGATAATGTTCATAACATTATCGATCGGGCGGGGGTTGGGCACAATAATAATCTCTGCGCCCTTATAGAGGGCGTAGAGCATGGCCACGGTCATCCCATAGACGTGGAAGAAGGGGATGGCGGCCATCATCTTCTCGCCGCCGGGCTTACCGTCATGCAGCCAGGCGTCGATCATCAGCGTATTGGCGATCAGATTACGGTGGCTGAGCATCGCCGCCTTGGGCAGACCCGTGGTGCCGCCGGTGTACTGGAAGAGGGCCGTGTCCTCCGAGGAGAGGTTCACCTTAGGCGGGGTGGGGCCGTACTTCTCGAGCAGGTGGGCAAAAAAGAAAGTGTCCTGCTCGGCGTGAACATCGACCCATTCGGGGGTGCGGCGCTGGGAAGCCTTCACAAGCAGGCTCGAGGGGAAGGTGAGGGTGTCGAAGATATGGGCGACCACCACACGCTTGACCGGCGTCTCGGCGCGCACCTCGCGCAGCTTGGGCCAGAACAGATTGAGCAGCACGACCGTCTCGGCGCCGGCGTCGGCCAGCTGGTGCTGCAGCTCGCGGCTGGTGTAGGTCGGGTTCACATTGACGACGATGGCGCCGAGGCGCATGGCCGCAAAGAAGGCGATCACATAGTGCGGCGAGTTGGGGAGCATCAGGGCGACCCGCTCACCCTTGCGCACGCCGATCTGGTAGAGCGCCGTGGCCATGCGGTCGACCTGCTCATCGAGCTGCTTATAGGTGAGCTTTCCGCCGACGGTGAAGCGGCCGCCGAGCATGTAGCGGAGGACGAAGTTCGTGGCCGTCTTCTCAGGGTAGGTGCGAGCGGCCATGTGCAGCATGTCGCTCAGCGTCTGATTGGGGTAGGTCAGGCATTGAGGCACGCCCTGCTCATAGCTTGACAGCCATGGCTTCTCCATCCGGCACCTCCTTGTGCAGCACTGGGCGGGCCAGAGGGAGAGCCTGGCCCTCCCTCGGGCCCCTCCCGCATCACTATGACGCTAGACCGGGGGCTGCCTGCACCGGCAGGCTATACGTCGTCGCGAAGCCAGCCTCGCTCGCGGGCGATGAACTTGATCGTGGCGTCGTCAGGGGGGTAGAGGCCAGCAGCCTGGTAGGCGTAGGCCAACAGGGCCGCGCCGCCGATCAGCCCCAGGACAAGCCCGAGCACGAATGTGAACGCGCCAACAACCTGTTTCATAATTCCTCCAGGTCGTCCCTGTGCAAAAGGTGGGAGTGCCGCAGTATTGTACCATATTTCCCCTGCGTTAACGCGTTACGCCAATAGTTGGGGAAAGTATCGAGTATAATAGGCCGCGTTACCCATAGCCCGAGCTACGGACAGTGACTCTTTGCAAAGGAGCGAGAACGATGGCCAAGGTGCAGATAACCAAGGGCAAGTTCGCCGGAATCCAGGCCTGTGCCGACGACAACGGCGTAATCGCCGCGGCGGCCATGGATCAGCGTGGGTCGCTTAAGAAGGCGATCGCCAAGGCCCGAGGTGCCGACGCCAGCGACGCCGACCTCACCGCGTTCAAGACCGCGGTGACCAAGGTGCTCACTAGGCACTCCACCGCCATCCTGATGGACCCCGAGTACGGCCTGCCCGCCCTCGAGCAGAAGGCACCCGGCACCGGCGTGCTCCTCGCCTACGAGAAGACCGGCTACGACGTGAGCGTCAAGGGCCGTCTTCCCGACCTGCTCAGCAACTGGAGCGTGCGCCGCATCAAGGCCGCAGGCGGCGACGCGGTCAAGATCCTGCTCTACTACAACCCCTTCGACGATGCGGCGGTCAACGAGATCAAGCACGCCTTCATCGAGCGCATCGGCTCCGAGTGCAAGGCCGAGGACATCCCCTTCTTCCTCGAGCCGATCTGCTACGACGACGCCATCGACGAGAAGTCCCTCGAGTTCGCCAAGGTTAAGCCGAAGTACGTCACCGCCTACATGGCCGAGTTCTCGAAGCCCGAGTATGGCGTCGATGTGCTCAAGGTCGAGGTGCCCGTCAATGTGAAGTTCGTCGAGGGCATGAAGGTCTTCACCGGCGAGAAGGCCCAGTCCCGCGAGGAGGCCAAGGAGCTCTTCCGATCGGCCGCCAGCGTCTCGAAGCTGCCCTTCATCTACCTGAGCGCCGGCGTCACCGACGATGTCTTCCGCGAGACCCTCGAGCTCGCCGCCGAGGCTGGCACCCCCTTCTCGGGCGTGCTCTGCGGCCGCGCCACCTGGCAGGACGGCATCCCCGCCTTCGGCAAGGGCGGCTCCGAGGGCCTCGAGGCCTGGCTCGAGGACCGCGGCGTCACGAATATCAAGGCCCTCAACGAGGTCCTCGCCAAGGGCGCCAAGCCCTGGTGGACGGTCTACGGCGGCAAGGAGAACATCGAGGTGGTCGGCTAGCCTTCTGGCCCTCACCCCCTGCCCCCCTCTCCCGCATGCGGGAGAGGGGGGCAGTCTGATTGGCGACCTTCCTCGACGATC
>JAAXUL010000152.1 GCA_013336035.1 Chloroflexales bacterium | reverse complement strand
AGTTTCGCTTTGACCGCATGCGCCAATTCCTCAATCGGGCCATCGAACGTCTCTATGGGACGCGCTCTGAAGTCAGCCTCCCGTCGCCATGATCAACTTGTGATCTACTGAGGCTGATACCCAGATGGATAGTACCCGTATCTACTTATTGAAAGAAGTCACGAGGTGAACCTGATGGCCATATCACAAAGACTTGGTCGCGTTTGCCACCTTACGTCTGTGCATCCGCATACAGACACACGTATCTTGGTCAAAGAGTGCAGTACGCTGGCAGCAGCAGGGTTTGAAACGCATCTGGTTGCACCTGGCGCACCCAACAGCGTTAGCAACGGTGTCTTTTTACATGGTATTGCCGGCTTTGCTCGTAACCGGCTCACACGCATGCTTTGGTCGGCGCAGGCAGTTTATCGGCAAGCACTGGCGCTTAATGCTGATTTGTACCATTTCCACGATCCAGAGCTTATCCCGGTTGGCTTGTTGCTCAAGCGGCAGGGCAAACAGGTGATTTATGATATTCATGAAGATGTTCCACGCCAGATATTGCATAAAGACTACCTGCCACGCCAATCACGTCGGTTTATCGGTTTAATTATTGAGCGACTGGAGAACATTGCCGGACGGCATTTTTCGGCGCTTATTACCGCTACACCGACGATTGGAGATCGCTTCGCACCGGTCAACCCACGGACGGTAGTGATTAATAATTATCCATTGTGTAGTGAACTCGTGCCATCTGCGCCTGTCTCCTGGGAAGAGCGATCACCCAGCGTGGCTTATGTGGGAGGCCTGACGGCAGTGCGTGGCATGTTTCAAATGGTTGAGGCGATGTCTTTAGTGTCATCGGGTATTACAGCGACGCTGGAACTTGCTGGTCGCATCTGGCCTGCAAATCAGCGTGAACAGTTGCTGCAAATGCCAGGTTGGGCGTACGTACGTGAGCTTGGTGTGTTAGACCGCGC
Source organism: Chloroflexales bacterium (assembly GCA_013336035.1). Classification (GTDB taxonomy): domain Bacteria; phylum Chloroflexota; class Chloroflexia; order Chloroflexales; family Chloroflexaceae; genus CAIWXH01. The sequence continues at coordinate 10,908 of JAAXUL010000152.1, read as the reverse complement.
TGGAGTTTCGCATCTCTTAGGGCGTGCACGTGCCGGTCTTGTGGTACTCCATCCATATCCGAACATTATTCACTCGCAGCCGATTAAGCTTTTCGAGTATATGTCGGCCGGTATTCCAGTTATTGGATCAGACTTTCCACTCTGGCGTACCTTTGTTGAGCAGACTGGCTGCGGATTACTGGTCAATCCACTAGATACACATGCAATTGCACGGGCCATTGAGTTTATGCTGACTCAGCCAAAAGCCGCATCTGAGATGGGCCGGCGAGGTCGAATAGTGGTGGAACAACAATATAATTGGGAGCGCGAAGCCAGTAAACTGCTTGATCTCTATGATGCCTGTTTGGGATGACATCTATAGGGCATTGTGCTTAGTTGATTTTCAGCCTATGCCGCGATTTTGGATTTTGCAAAGCTGTCGTAGTAAACCATTCCGCGCACTAAGTTAAGGATACTTCTACGGCAATGGCGACGCCTATCATTTCAGTTATCATTCCTTGTCGCAACGAGGCCAGCTTCATTGCCCGCAGCCTTGGCACGGTGTTGAGCCAGGATTATCCTGCGGATCGGATGGAGGTTCTGGTTGTCGATGGTATGTCGGACGATGCGACCCGCGAGGTTATCGCGCGGACGGTCGCCGCATACCCTGGCGCCGCGCCGGTGACTGTGCTCGATAACCCCGGACAAATTGCGCCGACCGGGATGAATATTGCCCTGGCACATGCGTGCGGTGAGGTGATCATTCGTGTCGATGGGCATTGTGAGATCGCGGCCGACTACCTTCGCTGCTGCGTCGTGGCACTTGAAGCCACTGGCGCCGATTGTAGCGGCGGGCCAATGGTGACAGTCGGTGATACACAGGTCGCCCGCACTATCGCTCTTGCCCAGAGCGCCCGGTTTGGCGTCGGTGGCGTGGCCTTCCGCACCGGCCACACGCGGCCAAGCTACGTCGATACGGTCGCCTTCGGCGCATACCGCCGCGAGGTCTTCGAGCGCATCGGCGGCTTCGACGAGGAGCTGGTGCGCAACCAGGACGACGAGCTAAACTTTCGGCTCACCCAGGCCGGCGGCAAGATCTGGCTCGACCCTTCGATCCGCTCGACCTACTACAGCCGGGCCAGCATTCGTAAGCTCTGGCGCCAATATTACGAGTATGGGCTCTACAAGGTCCTCGTGATCAAAAAGCGCGGCGCCGTCGCCTCGTGGCGTCACCTGGTGCCGGCGCTGTTCGTGCTGTCGCTGTGCGCGAGCCTGCTGCTGGCGCTCTTCACCCGGCGCCCGCGGCTTGGGCTGCTCGTCGCCGGCCCCTATGCCGCGGCAAACCTCGGCGCGAGCGTGTGGACCGCCCGAGGAGAATGGCAGTCGCTGCCCCTCTTGCCCGGCGCCTTCCTCACGCTGCACTTTGCCTATGGGCTGGGCTTTCTCGCCGGCCTCTGGCGATGGCGAAAGCGGGCTCACTAAATTTGTAGATTGGTGGCAAATCTATGACAGCGACATCTGAAGTCGAACGCCTGAGAGCCGTATATCGCGGCTACCGCGACAGCGACGCCGTCCGGGCCCGCTGGGCTCAGGATAACCCTGGCAACCAGGCCATCTCTTGTGAGCGCCTTGCGTCCATCCGTGGAGCGCTAGGAGCGGCGGGCCTGCTGCCGCTGACCGGGCGGACCGTTCTTGAGGTCGGCTGCGGCTCCGGCTCGATACTGGCGAGCATGCGACAGATGGGGGCAGCCTCCGCCGATCTGATCGGGGTTGACCTGCTGCCTGACCGCGTCGCTCTGGCCGGAAAGCGCTACCCTGACATGGCGTTTCTGACCGGCAACGCCGAGGCGCTCCCATTCCCCGACGAGCGCTTCGACCTGGTGCTGCTGTTCACCGTCTTCAGCTCGATCCTCGACCAGGCTATGGCAGCCAATGTCGCCGCTGAGGTGCGGCGGGTGCTGCGCCCCGGCGGCGCGGTGCTATGGTACGACTTCCGCTTCAACAACCCGCGCAATCCCCACGTCCGAGGTGTCTCACGCCAGTCAATCCAGGCTCTGTTCCCCGCGTTCGAGCTACATCTACAGACGATCACCCTGCTGCCACCGCTGGCGCGCAGGCTTGGGGCGGCAACGCCGCTGCTCTATCCACCCTTCGCAGGCGTGCCGCTGCTCAGGACCCACCACCTGGGCCTGCTGGTTAAGGGCTAGCCCGGCTCTTGCCTTGTCTATCGCCCGGTCCGCACTTGGTCTGCCCCCATTAGCCCCCAATCCAGAATTCGCGAGCTGGCCACCAGCCACATCCGTGGCGTGGTGCCCTTCACCGTGCTGCTCATCGTGCATGGTCGCTTTTCCGGCCGGGGCTTTGACGCTTTGGCCACCGATCAAGTCAGGAGATCAAACCATGATGATCCCGTCGGTACGAACATCCTTCCTTCCCTTTGCCCTCCCCGACATCGACGATGCCGAGCTAAATGAGGTCAGCGAGGTGCTCCGCTCGGGGTGGGTCACCACCGGGCCGAAGGTGCGCCAGTTCGAGGCGGCCTTCGCCGCCGCCGTCGGCGCCGAGCACGCCGTCGCCGTAAATTCGTGCACGGCAGCTATGCACCTCGCGCTGCACGCTATTGGCCTGCGGCGCGGCGACGAGGTGATCACGACGCCATACACCTTCGCCGCTACGGCCGAGGTGATCCGCTACTTCGACGCCCGCCCGGTCTTTGTCGATGTCGATGCGGCCAGCCTGAATATCCGCCCCGACCTGATCGAGGCCGCCATCACCCCACGCACCCGCGCCATCCTCCCCGTGCATATCGCGGGCCTGCCGGCGGATCTCGACGAGATCCAAGCAATTGCATGCAGCCACGACCTGCCCGTGATCGAAGATGCGGCCCACGCCTTCCCCAGCCGCTACAAGGGCCAGATGATAGGTGGCCTGAGCGACTTCACCTGCTTTAGCTTCTACGCCACCAAGACGCTCACCACCGGCGAGGGCGGCATGCTCTGCACCAATAGCAGTCGCTGGGCCGAGCAGTGCCGGATTATGGCGCTACATGGCATTAGCAAAGACGCCTGGAAGCGCTATACCGCCGAGGGCTCCTGGTACTACGAGATCCTGGCCCCTGGCTATAAGTACAACATGACCGATCTCTCGGCCGCGATGGGCCTGGCCCAGCTGAGCAAGACCGAGCGGATGCTGCGGCGCCGCCAGGAGATTGCCCGCTGCTACAGCCTGGCCTTCGCTGATCTGCCCGCGCTGCAGCTTCCCCACGACCGCCCCGACTGCCAGCACTCATGGCATCTCTACACGCTGCGCCTGAACCTTGATCGGCTACGCATCAGCCGGGCCATGTTTATCGAGGAGCTGAAGCAGCGCGGGATCGGCGCCAGCGTTCATTTTATCCCGCTCCACCTCCACCCCTACTATCGCGAGACCTACAGCTACCAGCCCGAGGATTTCCCGGTCGCCCACCGTGAATACGCGCGTGAGATCTCGCTGCCGATCTACTCGCGCATGAGCGACGGCGATATTCAGAGCGTCATCGACGCCGTCTGTGACATTGTATCCATACATCGGATATAGATAAATCCCGGCATAACTCTGCTACTGCGCATCATATCATCGCTCGCCGCGGCCGTTCTTTCCACGTACCGAAAGTGCGCAGCCTCTGTGTCTTCTGTATCTCTATAGTTTCCCTCTCGAGCGGAGTCTTGCAGTAGTACTACTCTGCGCTTTTTAGCTTATAGGAGCCATGTGATTAATGCATAACTATTGACTATGAACGCACGGTAAGCTTTACCTCACCCACGCCTGCGATCGCCACCTACCATAAACAGAGTGATCCATCGTAGCTACACATTGGAGATGTAACAATGAGGCCACTGGATAGTACTCTGCGCCGCAGCCTCGATCTTCTTGCGTCCGCTGTCGGCCTGGTACTCCTTGCCCCGATCATTATCGCGATCAGCCTCGCGATCAAGGCGCTCGATCGGGGGCCGGTGCTCTACCGCGCCACCCGCATCGGCAAAGACAAACAGCCCTTTCGCCTCTACAAGTTCCGCACCATGATCGTTGACGCGGACCGCCGCGGCCCGGCGATCACGGCCCAGGGCGACGCTCGTGTCACGCCTATCGGCCGCTGGCTGCGCCGGACGAAGCTGGATGAGCTGCCGCAGATCCTGAACGTCCTCCGGGGTGAGATGAGCCTTGTCGGCCCGCGCCCCGAGGATCCTCGCTATGTGGCCCTCTACGACCAGCGCCAGCAGCAAGTGCTGAATGTGCGCCCGGGCATTACGAGCGCGGCCTCGCTGGCCTATCGCCACGAAGAGCGCATCCTCGCCGGGCACGACTGGGAGACCGTCTACCGCGAGCAGATTATGCCGGCCAAGCTGGCCATCGACCTCGACTACATCACTCGGCGAAACATCATGAAGGATCTCCTGCTTATCTTGCGCACTATTCGAGCGATCTTCACATAATCATCATTCCGGACATACCAGGGGTATCGCTATGAACCGCTTGCGCAACCGGCACTTACTGCTCATCGACCTCCTGCTGATCCCGCTTGCGGTCTACGCCAGCTTCCTGCTGCGGCTCGAGATGGCCGATCTGGCAAGCTATGGGCCCGGCTGCATCCTGATGAGCAGCGGGGTGACCATCGCCACCCCACTGCTGCTGATGCGGGCCCGACTCTATCAGCAGTACTGGCGCTACGCCTCTTCCTATGACCTGATGGTGCTGATCCGTAACGTCACCATAGCCGTCACCGGCATCAGCGCCCTGGTGCTTCAGGCCGGGCTGTGGATGCCGACGCTGGCCATCCCCCTCTCGATTCCGCTGATCGCGCTGCCACTGGTCCTGGGCGCTGTGTCCGCGCCGCGCCTGCTGCTGCGCCTCCGCTCGGCCCGCGGCCCAAGGCCTTCCAGCGCCGGCAGCCGTATGCCGGTGCTGATCATGGGCGCCGGCGACGCGGGCGCCCTCATCGTGCGCGAGCTTCAGCAGAACCCGCACCTGAACAAGGCCATCGTCGCCCTGCTCGACGACGACGATGATAAGCATGGTATGTCCATCTACGGCGTACCTGTCCTGGGTGGCCGCACGGCTATCCCCGATCTGGTAAGCCGGCACCAGGTGCGCCAGGTGGTCGTCGCGATGCCCACGGCCCCGGGCAAAGAGATCCGCGCCATCCTGCAGATCTGCAAACAGGCTGGCGTCGAGACCCTCACCGTCCCCGGCCTCTATGATCTGCTCAACGGCAGCCTGAGCGTCAGCCAGCTGCGCACTATCGAGATCAGCGACCTGCTTCGCCGGACGCCGGTCGAGACCGACCTCGCCGCCGTGCGGCAGCTCATCCACGGCCGGCGCGTGATGGTCACCGGCGGCGGCGGCTCGATCGGCAGCGAGCTCTGCCGCCAGGTCCTGCGCTGCGGGCCGTCTGAGCTATTGATCCTGGGCCACGGCGAGAATAGCGTCTTCGAGATCCAGAACGAGCTCCTGCGTCTGACCGACGCGCAGCCGCACGCCAGCCGCATCACCGCGATTATCGCCGACATTCGCGACACCAGGCGTATCCATAGCCTCTTTAAGCGCCACCGCCCCGCGATTGTTTTTCACGCCGCCGCCCACAAGCACGTACCGCTAATGGAGGAGAACCCGGTCGAGGCGGTCAGCAACAATGTGCTCGGCACGCGCAATCTGCTCGACGCCGCCATGGCCACGGAGGTCGAGCGCTTCGTGATGATCTCGACCGACAAGGCCGTCAACCCGACCAGCGTGATGGGCACCACCAAGCGCGCCGCCGAGATGCTCGTCCACCGCGCCGCGCAGATCAGCGGGCGGCCCTACGTCGCCGTGCGCTTCGGCAATGTCCTGGGCAGCCGCGGCAGCGTCGTCCTGACCTTCAAGCGCCAGATCGCGGCCGGCGGCCCGGTCACCGTGACCGACCCCGAGATGCGGCGCTACTTCATGACCATCCCCGAGGCGGTGCAGCTGGTGCTGCAGGCCGGCGCGCTTGGCCGCAAGGGCGAGGTCTTCATGCTCGATATGGGCGAGCCGGTGCGGGTGGTCGATCTGGCGCGCGATATGATCCGGCTCTCGGGGCTGGAGGAGGGGCGTGATATCGATATCGTCTACAGCGGACTGCGCCCGGGCGAGAAGCTCTTCGAAGAGCTCTTCGCCAAAGGTGAGAGCTATCGCCCGACCACCCACAGTAAGATCTTCATCGCCGACAACGCCAGCAGCTGCGTCCCTAACAGCCTGATGGCCTCGGTAGCGACGCTGGAGCGCCAGGTGGAGGCGGGCAACGACGCCGATCTGCTGAAGCTGCTGCGCACGCTCGTCCCTGAGTACCAGTCGCCGGCCCACGCGCCGGAGCCGGCGCTCATCGCCAGCCAGCTGGGCGCGCCGTCGCTTGCGGCCTACGGCGACTGATGTCTTATCGTAGGCGCTGAGCAGCGCCCAGTTTGCACAAACGCGCAGCTGCTGCGCACCGAGGCGCCGCCGCGGTTCACACGCCTGCTCGGCCGGGCGCCGGCCTACGGCCCTGGCCTGGCCGTCGCCGAGGCGATCGCGGTGGATTTCGCTGCTCTGACGAACGACCAATGACGAAGGACACGCCATCGGCGGAGTGGGATATTGGGCGCGGCTAGCCTGGCAATAGTAGCCGGTTGGCTGTACACTCTTATCTTGGCGTCACCGTCAGCGGCCTCGCGAAGGCTTGATTGCCCGGAGTAGGAAGATGGAACCATACCAGAGCGCTCGTCACGTGCTCATTACCGGCGGTGCGGGCTATGTCGGCTCGCTCCTCACAGGCCTTTTGCTCCAACAGGGATGGCGTGTCACCGTTGTTGACGACCTGCTCTTCGGCGGGGAGACGCTGCTGGGCTACTGGCGTCACCCGGGCTTCCGGTTCATCAAGGGCGACGTAGCTGAGCCGGAGCGTGTATACAGTATCCTGGCGTCCGACCCCGCGGAGGCGGTGGTCCACCTTGCGGCGCTCGTCGGCTTCCCTGCCTGCCAGGCGGTAGGCGAGCAGGCGGCCTGGCGCCAGAACGTCGAGGCGACAGAGCGGGTCTTCGCGGCCGCCGACGCGACCGGAGCCAAGCGTTTCGTCTTCTCCTCGACCTACAGCAATTACGGTCTCTCGGCCGACGGTCAGCCAGTGACCGAGGAGTCGCCGCTGCACCCCCAGTCGCTCTACGCCGAGACCAAGATCGCCGCCGAGCGCTACCTGGTTGAGCAGGCCCGGGATGCGCGCTGCGTGCCGGTGGTCTACCGTTTCGCCACCCTCTTCGGGGTCTCACCGCGGACGCGCTTCGACCTGATTGTCAACCAGTTCGTGCGAGAGGCTCTGGCCCAGCACAGGCTGCTGATCTATCAGCGCGGCTACACGCGCTCGTTTGTGCATGTGCACGATGTCTGCGAGGCGATCCTGCTGGCGCTCGGCGCCGAGCCCGCCCTGGTGCGCGGCCAGATCTTCAACGTCGGCTCGGACGAGGGCAACTACACCAAGGACCAGATCGTCGAGCTGGTGCGCCAGCATGTCGAGGGCACCGTCGTGGAGTACAAGGACCTGACCTTCGGCGGCGATATGCGCGACATCCAGGTCTCGTTCGCCAAGATCCGCAGCACGCTGGGCTTTACGCCGCGCATCAGCGTGGCCGAGGGCATCTGCGAGGTGCGCGACGCACTGCTCTATGGTGTCATCCGCGACGCGCTGGACAGCCGGTATCGGAACGCGCAGTCTATCGTATAGCTCACCCGGGCTGGCGGATCGGCTTGCCCATCGCGCGGCGCTATCTCCACGGCGGCGCTCAATTCCGCGGGCCCGCCCGCCCGGCGGCGCGCTTGGGTGGCGGGCACCACGTGAGGCTGCGCAGCCTCTGGTCACGATCCAGGCCAGCCCGAGCTGTGACCAGAGGCTGGGCTACCTCGCCGTCATCGGTTGGGATCACTACCCCCCGATGTGGCGCCTTGCTCAGTATGATGCGGCCGCCGCTTCGGGTGAGCAGTCACGACCCTGGCCCCGCCGTCGGCGTGGGCGTCGTGGTCGGTGTGCTCGTCTGAAGCGGGATGTACGGCGTGACTGTCGGCCACTGCGGGTTCGGGTAGGGAAGAACCTGGTGGAGCATGGGCAGGAAGACGCCCTTGTCCATAGCGGCGGCGGCCACGTCGTAGCGCTCTGAGTCGCCCTGTACCGCGGGGCCGGCTGTAGGGACGACCGCGCCCGCCAGCAGCACCACGCTACCGCCGAGGGGCGTCGTCGTAAAGAAGGTGCGGTGCTGCACCGGCGGGCGGGCCCGGATCCAGCGGTTGCCGGCCGGGTCATAGATCGTGTCGCAGGGTGCGTACAGGTCGGACCCCAGCGCGAGCAGGCGCCCATCGCTCATAGGCGTGAGGGTCATCGCCAGATCGAAGCAGGGCCGCGGGGGGGCCGGCCGCAGCGTATCGTCGGCCGGGTCAAAGAGGAACGCGGCGCTCGCGGGCTGCTGCCACGGCGTGCTCAGGATGAGCACACGCCCGTCGGCCAGGGGCGCGGCCTGGGCGGGGATAGAGTCTCCCAGCGAGATCGCCGTCCAGCGGTCCGTGCCGGGGCTGTACAGCGTGATCGCGGTGGCGTAGCCCGAGAGGCCGATGACCAGGGCCCGCCCATCGCGCAGGACGATCACCGTCGTACTCGAGAACAACGCCCCGCTCGGGTTGGGCGCGCCGAGCGTCCATGTGTTGGCGGCGGGGTCGTAGATCTCGACGCCGGCGTCCGCGCTGTTGCCGCCCACCACCAGCACGCGCCCATCGTTGAGCAGCGTCGCCCCCACCGGGCCCCGGGGAACCAGCAGCGGCGCGGCCTGGCCCCAGCGGTCGGCGACGGGGTCGTAGATCTCGACCGTCTGGCTATCCTGATTGCCGCCCGCGACCAGCACACGCCCGTTGGCAAGCAGGACGGCGCCATGCCCCTGGCGCGGGACGCGCATCGCGTCCGCCAGCGACCAGCGGTCGGTGGCGGGGTCATAGATCTCCGCGCCGGTGGCCGGGCCGCCGCCGGCGACGAGCACACGGCCGTCGGGGAGCCTGGTGGCGCTATGCTGAGAGCGGGGGAAGAACATCGCGCTTGCCCCGAGCGGGCGAGCTGGGGCGAGCGTATAGGCCAGGGCGAGGGCGGCGAGGGCGATGAACAGGGGTAGCGCGACGCGGCCAGTGGGGTATGGTGGGCGTTTCATAGGGGCACCTCACTACAGTGCAGTGTGGCTATGGTAAAGCTTGCGCACCTGGCTGACCCTATGATACGCCTTGTCGCCTGTAAACACTAGTGAATGTTTGACTGCAATTTAAAGACCTCCCGCGGAAGTATGGGCTGACTCGTATCCCCATACTACCGCGGGAGGTCTCGTTTTTCAGGCTCCCTGGTTACCCAGTGAGGGTGGCGCTACGTAGCGGCGCTCGTGTGCAGCTGCTCATAGGCCTGCACCACGACATCCTGGTGGGCCTCGGGGCTGCGCTCGTCGAGATCATTGGCGCGCAGGTAGCGCCGGTAGGCGTGCTCGATAGCGCACCCGTGGCCCATGCGCTGGTAGGCGCGCAGCAGCCAGGCCACGCACTCGTCGGCGCTCTCGTCGGCGTCGAAGACCTGGGCACACACATCGGCGCACTCGTGGTAGCGGCGCTGGTCGTAGGCGTGCTCGGCCACGCGCTCGGCGGCGATCAGGAAGCTGCCGCGCATGTGGTCGCGCCGGGCCTGGGCCCAGGGCGTGCCCTGCACGATATCGATCATATACGGGCCGCCATAGAGCCGCAGCGCCTGATTGTAGAGCGGGGCCGCCGCCGCCAGGCCCTCTCGCTCCTCGGTATGGCTCGCCAGATTGAAGGTCTGCTCGAAGGCCTGCACATCCGAGCGGTACACCTCCGGGCTCAGCAGACAGAACTGGTCCTCGATCGTCAGCGCCTGATCGGCGGCCTCCTCGCCGAGCAGCTCGGCCAGCAGCCGGCGCAGCGCCCGCAGCGTGCGCCCGATCGTAGTCGGCGTGGCGCTGCCCCAGATCGCCGCCTCGAGCGTGGCCCGGGTTGTCCCGCGCTGGCCGCAGTGCAGCAGGTAGGCCAGCACGCCCTGCACCTTCTGCCAGCCGACCGCGCCGTGCTCTCGGCGCACCCAGGTGTTGAGCTGCACCTCGCGGTCGCCGACGAAGAGGCGCGTGCGGCCCAGGCACTCGATATGGACGCCGCTAAAGGGCTGATGGTAGACCGGGAGGCTTATCAGATCGGCAAGATGCTGGAGCGCCAGGCTGGCCTGCTGGCGCACATCGAGGTCGCCCGCGCTGAGCAGGCGGCGCAGTAGGGTTAGCCCGTGCTCCCCATAGGTGGCGAGCAGCAGGGCGCAGGCCTGGCGGCGCACTGTGGGCTGGGGGTCGGTGAGCAGCGGCAGATAGAGCTGAGCGAGGTTCGTAGTGCGCGTATGCATAGCCTTCCAGATATCTGTCCAAGGGCGGCGCTGCCATGCGGATAGATCATTCTTGTACCTGCTGTTGCAAGGCTCAGCGATTATGACGAGTGCTTATGGAAGATATTGCGGGCACGATAACCTGACCATATTAAAAAACGATACCATTTTCCATTATTGCACACGCCGCTGCGTTCTGGGGGTCTGCGCCCGCTTTCGCCCGCGAGGGCGCAACAAGCGCCCGTCGAGGGCGTATAATGTACAGTGATCAGCCGCTCAGCGAAGAAAGGGTTGTGAAGGTGCCATTCTGCCCCCAGTGCGGTGTCGAAAACCCCTCCTCGGCCCGCTTCTGCGACCAGTGCGGGGCCGTGCTGATCGCGGTGCCGGTCCAGGGCCGGCCCCTCGTGCCCGCGACCCCGGTGTCGCCCGCGCCCGTCGCGGGGCAGGCCTCGGCGGGGCCGAGCGTCTGCCCCCAGTGCGGCATGGCGGTCATCCCTGGCGAGGCC
>JAAXUL010001581.1 GCA_013336035.1 Chloroflexales bacterium | reverse complement strand
ATTCTGCGCCGCGACGGAGTCGGCGGCGATCAGGGGCCGGTAGCCCTGATGGCGCAGGCTGGTGGCGATCGAGGCGCGCAGGCTCTCGTGGGGGTAGATCAGGAGGGCGGCCGGGCGGCGCAGGCCGCGACGCTCCTCGGCGGCCTGGCGCAGGCTGGTGCGCCGGTCGAAGACATAGCTGCTGCCCGAGATGCTCTTGGCGGCCTGCTTAACCTCGGCGGCAACTTTGCTGATCTCGTCAACGCTGGTAAAGCGCCGGCCAATGTTGCTGACGACCGAGATCGAGAGGCTGAGCAGGCCGAACTGTCGCGGCACACCGTGGCGGTCGATGCCGCGCAGATAGCCCCGCTGGAGGTCGACGGCGTCGTAGAGCTCGCGGACGCGGGCGTCGAACGCGGCGATAATGCGCTGGCAGAGATCCTCGGCCCGGCCGCCGTAGTGGATGATCGCGAAGTCGTCGCCGCCGATATGGCCGAGAAAATCCTCGCGGGGGGCGACCTCGGCGAGGACGCTGGCGAGCATATGGATAGCGCGGTCGCCGCGGGCGAAGCCGTAGGCGTCGTTGAAGGCCTTGAAGTTATCGAGGTCGACATAGATCAGGGCGAAGGCGGTGCCCTGGTTGATCTGGCGCTCGAGCTCGGCCTGGAGCAGGACATTGCCGGGCAGGCCGGTGAGCGGGTTGCGGACGGGCAGCTTGTTGGCGCGGCGCAGGTGGCTGCGGATGCGGGCCAGCAGCACGTCGATATCGTAGGGCTTGACGATATAGTCGTCGGCGCCCGAGTCGAAGCCGACCACCACCTCGGACGAAGCGCTGCGCGCCGTGAGGATGATCATCGGTAGGTGCGAGGTGCGGGTGTCGTTGCGCAGCTGGCGGATCGCCTCGAAGCCATCCATGAGGGGCATCATCAGATCGATCAGCAGCAGATCGGGGGGCTGATCCTGAGCCATGCGCACGAGCTGATCGCCGTCATTTGCGATCAGGACCTCGTAGCCTGCATCCTGTAGGGTTTCGCGAAGGAGCAGGCAGAGCGAGGGGTCATCGTCGGCTACGAGGATCCGTGCTTGCGGTGACATCGGCAGCCCTGTCAGGATGGTGGCCCAGGAGGGTGTCGTCAGGGTGCTCATGAGATGCGTGGCTCTGCCCCCACGACTACTTTACAGCATACCACAATGTGTCTATCCGAGACACACATGCTGAAGTATCATGAGGACGGCATAGGTGTACAAATGGTAACAATTCTAAACGACGTCCTGTCGAGCAATTCGGCAACCGAGATCGTGGTATAATCAAGATCTATGCCAGCGCACGGGCAGATCGCCGTGCGCTGCTGGCTGTTTTTTCAGCCCTGTCACACTCGATCTGCAAGCAACACGGCGTGGTCCGTGGGCCCCCCCCGCGCCCACGCCTGAAGAGGTTTTACAGCCTATGGCGACCTTTACCGATCTCGGGCTGGGCGAGCCTGTGCTCGCGGCCCTACGCGAGCTCGGCTACGATGAGCCCACCCCCATCCAGGAGCAGGCCATCCCGGCCCTGCTCGCCGGCCGCGACGTTATCGCCCACGCCCAGACAGGCACAGGTAAGACGGCCGCCTTCGCGCTGCCGATCGTCGAGCGCCTGACGACCGATCTGCTCCCCCAGGCCCTCGTGCTGGCCCCCACC
>JAAXUL010001580.1 GCA_013336035.1 Chloroflexales bacterium | reverse complement strand
GCTGATCGACGCCTTGCTGGCAGGCAAGAGTGTCGAGGACGCGCTCCGCGTATGGGACGAGGCCCTGCGAAAGGCCGGCATCAGCGCGGGCGATCAGGCGCTCGAGGAGCGGGGCCGGCGTGCTGTCGGGCGGTGGCCTGGTCGCCCTGCGCCAGGGCCAGCTCGGCGGCGCCGAGGATCACGCCGACCAGCGCGGGCGACGGCGGCGCCTGGGCGCGGTCCGCTGTGGCGAGGGCCGCCTCCAGCCAGCGGCGCCCCTCGCCCAGGTAGCCCCGCAGCTGCCAGAAGTGGGCCAGGGCCCCGCTCAGCCCCATGGCGTGCTGGAGCGGCTCGTCGCCCCCCGCCCACCCATCCTGCGCCTGCGCGCCCAGGCCCCAGTCGAGGGCGGCGCGCAGGTTGTCGTGCTCCTGCTCCAGCCGGTCGAGCCATACGATCTGGCCGGCCCCGCGCAGCTCGGCGAGCGCCTGCTCGGCGATCAGGCGGTAGTACGCGGCGTGACGCTGGAGCGTGGGGCCGCGCTCCGCGCGCTCCGCGAGCCGCTCCATGGCGTACTCTCGGATCGTCTCCAGCATCGCGAAGCGCGGCTCGGCACGCTCCGCCTCCTGGCGGATGAGGCTCTTCTGGTCGAGCGAGGCCAGGCTGTCGAGGAGATCCTGGCCGCCCTCGGCGCCGCAGATCGCCTCCGCGGCCTCGAGGGCCCAGCCTCCGACGAACACGGACAGCCGGGCCAGCAGGGCCTGCTCCTCCGGCGAGAGGAGCGCGTAGCTCCACTCGATCGTGCCGCGCAGGGTGCGCTGGCGCGCCGGCAGATCGCGGGCCCCGTCGGTGAGCAGCTTGAGCGGCCGGCCGAGCCGGGCCAGCAGCGCCTGCGGGGTGAGCAGGCGGACCCGCGCCGCGGCCAGCTCGATCGCCAGCGGCAGCCCGTCCAGCCGGTGGCAGATCTCGGCGACCGCCGGCGCGTTCGCGCTGGTGACGGCGAAGTCCGGGCGCGCCACCTGCGCCCGCTCGATGAAGAGCCGCACGGCCTCGTACTGGGTCAGCACCTCGAGCGGCTCAGCGCCGTGGGCCCCGCGCCGCCGCGCGGGCGCCCGGAGCGGCGGCACAGACAGCTCGTGCTCGCCGCGCAGGCGCAGCAGCTCGCGGCTGGTCACCAGGATCTTCAGTCCAGGGCAGAGGGCCAGTAGGTCGGGGAGCAGGGTGGCCGCCGCGATCACCTGCTCGAAGTTGTCGAGCAGCAGCAGCATCTGGCGCGGGCGCAGGTAGTCGATCAGCGCCGAGACGGGCGACTGTCCGGCGTCCTCGCGCAGGCCCAGGGTCTGCGCGATGGCCGTCGCCACCAGGTCGGGGGCGCTGATCGCGGCCAGGCCCACGAAGAAGGTGCCGTCCGCGTAGTCGTCGAGGGTGTCGGCGGCCGCCTGGAGCGCCAGGCGCGTCTTGCCCGCGCCGCCGGGGCCGGTGAGCGTCACCAGGCGCACGTCATCGCGCCGCAGCAGCGTCACCAGCGCCGCGCCCTCGCGCTCGCGCCCGATCAGCGCTGTGGGCTGCACGGGCAGGTTGTGCTGGCGCACGTCCAGGGTGCGCAGGGCCGGGAAGTCGGCGCGGAGGTCCGGGGCCTCGAGCTGGAAGATCTGCTCCGGGCGCGTCAGGTCCTTGAGCCGGTGC
>JAAXUL010001579.1 GCA_013336035.1 Chloroflexales bacterium | reverse complement strand
AGCGTGCTCGCCTCGACCAGAAACAGCTGCCCCTGGGCCGCGCGCTCACGCGTGCTCACGTCGACCACGGTGACCACCCCGGCGATAATCTGCCCGGTGTCGTCGCGAGCTGGGGTGGCGCGCACCTCGAGCATGCGGCGCGTGCCGTCGCCCCGCTCGCAGGGGATCAGCTCCGGCGGAACCACCTCGCCCGTGCGGATCGCCCGGGCCAGGGGCCACTCCTCGGGCTGGTACGGGCGCCCGTCCGGGTGGAAACCGCGGTAGGCGCGGATGCCGGCGATCCCCTCGGCCGGGAGCCAGGGGTCGGGCCAGATGGTCTGCAGCTGGGCGTTGCTCCGCAGCAGCTTACCGTCCGGGGCACTGGCGATGCCCACGCCCACCGGCAGCTGCTGGAGCACCGCCGCGAGCAGGGCCCGCTCCTGGGCCAGCTGCGCGGTCAGCCGCGCCTGCGCGGCCGCCGTCTCGGTGCGCTCGCTCGTATCGCGGATGATGCTGAGCAGCAGGCGCTCGTGGCCCAACGCCGCGCCGACCGAGCTGACCTCGACCGGGAAGGTGGTGCCGTCCTTCCGGCGATGGACCGTCTCGAAGAGGATGCCCACCTGGTCGGCCTCAGCCATCTGTGAGGCGACCTGCAGGTGGGTCGCCGGGTCGCGCAGGTCACTAATCTGCATGGTACACAGGGTGTCGTGATCGTAGCCGTAGGCCGCGACCGCGGCGGCGTTAGCCTCGACGATGCGGCCGTCCGGGCGGACAAAGAGCACGATGTCGCGCGCGCGCGCGGCGAGCAGCTGATAGCGCTCCCCAATGCGCGCGGCCTGTTTGTGCGCGCTAATATCCTGGTAGACAATCACCGCCCCCTGACCAGGGATGGGCAGCGGGGCCGCCGTCACGCTGATCCAGCTGACCTGGCCCGCGGCCGCGATGACCCCCATCTCGACGTCACGCACCTGCCGCTGTTCCCGCAGTGCCCGGACCCCGGCAAACTCCTCCACGGGCATGGGCGAGCCATCCGGGCGGATGACCTGCCAGACCGGGCTGGACAGCGCGCGTTGGGTGTGCTCCGCCGTCGGGAGCCGGAGGATCGCGACGGCTGCGGGATTGGTCTCGCGGATCTGGCCCTCCTGGTCGGTGATCGTCACGCCGACCGGCAGGGTCTCAAACAGGACGCGATAGGTTTCGAGGGTCACGTTGGCCTGCTGCTCGGCGCGCGTGCGCTCGGTAATATCGATCAGCATTCCGCTGAGCTGGTTGCCCTCAAGGGTCATACTGGCGAGGACTGTGCGCAGGGCACCGCCCTGGGTGCGCAGCTCCAGCTCAGCGTTGCGCACGGGCTCGCCGCGGCGCAGGCGGGTCAGGAGCGCGTCCCGCGCCGTGGGCTGCTGATACAGCTCCCTGACGTTCTGCTGCATCAGCGCCGCGGGCGAGGCGTACTCCAGCAGCTGGGCCAGGGCCTCGTTCGCGTAGCGCCACTCGCCGTCGCAGGTTGTTACAAAGATGCCGACGAGGGCGTGGTCAGCCAGCGCGCGGAAGTCCGGCGGGTTGGGAGTCGCGGGAGCGCCGCGACCTGACCGCTGCGCCTCCCGGGCGGCCGGGTCGGGGGCCCGCGCACGAAGGTTGGCTGGCCGGTGCCGCAACCGGGTAGCCAGCACAAGACGAGCGCAG
>JAAXUL010000783.1 GCA_013336035.1 Chloroflexales bacterium | reverse complement strand
CGGCTGGCGTAACCCGTATGAACGTTCTACTTTTCCGCCAAACAGTGATCGACAGTGATCGGATAGTGATCGGGGGTCGATCACTATCAAGTGTGGCATCCCAATGCCGAAATTGACCAACAGTGATCGGCATGAGCCGACCGATCACTATCCGCGCGGGGCAAAAAACAGTGATCGGTGTCCAAAACCGATCACTATGGGTCACTTTAGCCCATCACAACGCCAACGCGCATAGTGATCGGGGGCCGATCACTATCCGATCACTGCGATCACTATCCGCCCGCTATCTTCGGAATTTCCGAGGATAGGTTTGAGCAGGAGCTGCTATGAGCGAACCTATCGTCCCGTTCGATATCGCGGCTGAGCGCTCCCTGCTCGGCTCGATCCTCCTGGATCGCGAGGCCATTGTCGTCGTCGCCCCCCGGCTGACCCCGGAATTCTTCTACCTGGAGAAGCACGCGCTGATCTACGTCGCGATGTTGGTCTGCTACGATCAGGCGATACCCCCCGACCTGACCACCGTCGCGGCGGAGCTGCGCCGCCAGGGCAACCTCGATATCGTGGGCGGGCTCAGCGCCCTCGGCGCGCTGCTCTCCGACCTGCCCACATCCGTCCACGCCGAGTACTACGCCGACTGCGTGGCGAAGGCCGCGCTGCACCGCCTGCTGATCGAGGCGGGCGGGAAAATTGCAGCCCTGGGCTACGACGAGCAGGCCGGCTTCGAGGCTGCGCTCACCAGCGCGGTCGCCGAGCTGGAGCGGATCACCCGCGCCTGGAGCAGCCGCGAGCCAATAACGGGCATCTCAGCCGCCGCGCTGGCCCGGCGCCCAATTGAGCCGGTGCGCTGGATCATACCCGAGCTGATCTGCGAGGGCTTCGGCTACCTGGCGGCGAAGCCGGGGATGGGCAAGACCTGGATGCTGCTCCAGTGGGCGCAGGCGGTGGCGACCGGCGGGCGGGTGCTGGGCTGCGTGCCCGTCGAGCGACCGGGCAAGGTACTCTTCTTCGCGCTCGAGGATAACGAGAGCAGCCTGGCCGAGCGGCTGCGGATCACCTTCGCCGGCGAGAGCTGGCCCGAGAACATGATCTGCTTCCACATGGAGAGCGGGCCGAACAAGACGTTGCCCCTGCGGCCCCTAGATGATGGAGGGCTGCTCCAGCTCGATCTCCAGCTGCGTCAGAACCCCGACACCGCGATGATCATCATCGACACCCTCACCGCAGTCGCGCCGATTCACCGCCAGGCCGGGCGCAGCAACGCCTACGCCGACGACTACCGGGGGTACCTGCCGCTGCGCTCGCTGGCGGATCGGTACCGCATCCCGATCATCGGATCGTGGCACTACAACAAGCAGGGCAGCATCGACCCGATGGAGATGGTGTCAGGGTCGATGGGCCTGCCGGCGGTAGGCATCAACCGGCTGGGCATCGTGCGCGACCGGGACAGCGAAGAGGCGCTGTTCTGCTCCTTCGCCAAGCGCGGGCGCGAGGTGCGCTGGCAGGTCAAGTACGACCCGACCACCTGCCAGTGGGTGAAGCTGGGCGACGCCAAAGAGCACCAGCTCAGCGAGCAGAAGCGGGCCATCCTCGACACCCTGGAAGAGGCCGGCCGTCCGATGCGCCTGGCCGACCTGGTCCGCTCGGCGGACATGAAATACAACAACTGCATCCAGCTCACCAAGCGCATGCTGGCCGACGGCCTGATTGTCAAGCGCGACAGCGACGGCACCTACGACCTGCCGGGCCGGACGGCGAAGACGTTGTTCACCAGCCCGGCGCCGCAGATCGAGGCACCTCAGGCCACCACCGAGGAGCTGCCGCCGGGCTGCATCCTGGCCAAGTGTGACCACAAGGGCAACCGCTCGCTCTACGGCATCTACTGGCTGGTGCTGGGGCCGAACGGCGAGGGCACGGAGCCAGATCAGAACCGCGACAGCGTGATCAGCACGGCGTGGAGGCGGTGGGGCTGATGGACACCGCTCACACCGTCCTGCATGTGCCTGAGCTACTGCGATCTAAAGCAGCGATGTTGGCCAGCATCGCCGGTTCTGACGGTGAGATCCCACCATCAGAAATGACGGTAGCGGCCGTCACCGCCAGTTCTGATGATGCTCCAGCATCGCCAAAGCCGGCGAGGGCAGACACCTACAGCGGCGGGAAGGGGAAGGTCTTCCAGTAGATCATCAACCAGATCCCGCCACACCGGACATATATCGAGGGCTGCCTGGGCAACGGCGCGGTGCTACGAACCAAACGCCCCGCAACAACCGCTGGCAGCGCCTGCCCGGCGGCGATCACACGGCGCTCGGCGACTGCCGCGCAACGCTGAAGGTGCTCAGGAAGATCGCGGCGTCGGCGGAGGTGAAAAAAGGCTGTGACTGACCGATCGCCACAATAGCCCGGACAATCACCATTGTCACCACTGGAGGGTACAATGCTCGTCCTCTCGCTCTTTCCAGGGATCGACCTGCTGGGCCGGGCCTTCGAGGCCGAGGGCTACTGCGTGGTCAGGGGGCCAGACCCGCTCTTCGGCGGGGACATCCGCGAGTTCACGCCCGTCCCTGATCGATTCGACGGCATCATTGGCGGGTCGCCCTGCCAGGATTTCAGCAGGCTACGCCGCTGCCCCCCGACTGGCCTGGGGCTGGAGCTGCTGGGCGAGTTCGTGCGCTGCGTCGAAGAGGCCCGCCCGCGCTGGTTCCTGCTCGAAAACGTACCGGGCGTGCCGGACATCCGGCCCTACGGCTACCAGGTACAGCGGTTCGACCTGCGCGCCAACGAGTGCGGGCTGGGTCAGCAGCGGCTCAGGCACTTCCAGTTTGGCAGCAACGAGGGGCTGGCGCTCATGCTGATCCGCAACGAGCGACGGCCAGTCACAGAGGAGTGCGCCACCGCCAGCGAGTTCAGCCGGGTCGGGCGCCGCAGCTGGGCCGAGTTCTGCGCCGCCCAGGGGATGCCCCCCGACTTCGAGCTACCCGCGCTCACCCAGGCCGAGCGCTACCGCGCCGTGGGCAACGGCGTGCCCATCCCGATGGGCCGATTTGTGGCGCGGGCAATCCTCAACGCCGTGCCGACCGAGCTGGTGCGGCTCTGCATCTGCGGCTGCGGTCGGCCGGTTGTCGGCAAGCAGCAGGCGGCAACCCCGGCCTGCCGCAAGCGCATGGAGCGCCGGCGCAATACCCCGCCTGTGACCGAGCTGGAGTGACCCGACCTGTCTAGGTCACAGGCGCCTAGTCACACAAGGAGCATCTATGAGGCAATCGAAGTGTTCTGGCCATGGAGGGAAGGATGAGCAGCGAACGGGCCGTCCGCAAAGAGCCTGACCAATACCTGACCTACGCCGAGGTGGCGCAGCGCTGGAAGTGCAGCAAGGCGACAGTGCGCCGCCGTGTAGCCAGTGGCGCCCTAGAGATCATCGGGGCCGGGAATTTCGTGCGCGTCACTCGCCAGTCGCTGTTGGAGTATGAGTCGGCCAGCAAACGCCGGAGATCCTGACAGAATGTCGAAGCGTGACTATGGAGACGGTACGGTGTACGAAGAAGGCCAGGGCCGCTGGAGAGCGGCCCTGGTCATTGATGGTAAGGTGGTGCGCCGACGCGCACACAGCGAGCGCGAGGCAAAGGCGATCCTCAAGGCGCTGCGCCAGCAGCGGGATGAGGGTCTGAACGTTGGCGACGGCCAGCAGACCCTCTCACAGTGGCTGGAGCATTGGCTCACGACGATCCTACCCGGCAAAGACATCAAAGCCAAAACCCTCGACGGGCACCGCTACATCGTTGAGCACTACATTACGCCCTACCTGGGTAAACATAGGCTGGCCAACCTGAGCGCCCAGCACATCGACCAATGGCAGTCCCGCCTGCGGCAGGAAGGTCTGTCCACTGGTACCATCACAAATGCCCGCAGGCGGCTCTCCACTGCCCTTGAGATTGCCCGCAAGCGCAAACTGGTAACTGACCAACGTGGTGAGCCTAACAGAGGCTCTACGCGAGCCTGTGAGGCGGCTAGAGGCCGGGGTCTCCGTGCTCACCGAACAGCAGGTCAAGCAGTTCCTGGCATCGCTATGTAACCACCGGCTCTACGCGCTCTACGCTATAGCGTGCTCGCTGGGGATGCGGGTAGCACCACAGGACGGCGTGGAGTCGGAGATTTGACACGCCCGAGCGCATGGATATGCTGGAGGGATGCAAAACCTCACCCAACTTCCCATGCGCCCGGAGTTGGCAGTATGCCCCAACTCCG
>JAAXUL010000782.1 GCA_013336035.1 Chloroflexales bacterium | reverse complement strand
GGTCGCCGGCCTCCTGCGGAGCTTCCCGGGGGTCGCGGCTACGACCTTCCTGCGCGACCTCGGCGTGCGCTACGTTGTGGTCAACCGCTGGGAGATCGGCGACTGGGCGGCCCAAGGCCCCCAGCTGGCGGCCGCGCCTGGCCTGCGCCTCCTGGGTACCTACGAGGATGGGCGCCACCTGCTCTACGAGGTGTTGCCAGCACAGCCGGCGCTGCCCGCGCCGGTGGCCGTCATGACCGCGGGGCCCCGCGGCCCGCGCCTGACGGCGCAGCTGGCCGGCGCCCTCTGGCTCGATAGCCCAACCCGGCTCTACAGCGGAGCACGCGACCTGCCCCTAACCCTGGCCATGCCCAGTGGAAAGACGATGGCCACGACACTCACCCTCCCCCCGGTGCTGCTGCCCGGCGTCTACTCGTGGGATCTGCCGCACGCGGCGGCAGGCGCGGTCGCCCTTGAGCTTGGCGGGCAGCACGTGGCGATCAGCGCGCCCCCCACGGCACGCCACGGAGCGCGCCCGCGCCTGGTGGCAGGCGACCTGCCGGCCCGCCTCGCGCCGGGCGACCGCCTGCCGTGCCTGGCCTTCGGCCAGATCCCTGATCGTCCGGGGCTCGTGCTGGCCGCCGCCCTCGTTGATGGCAGCTGGGATGTCGCCGCTAAGGACGACCACCTACTCGACACGCTCACGCGCACCCCCGCCGACACCTTCACGGTGGTCCCGTGTGGCCTCGATCTGCCCGCTGACATGCCAGCCGGCGACTATTTTCTGGCCCTTGGCCTCTACGACCCCGCCACCAGCGCATTCCTGCCGGTGGAGGGCCGTGATGGGGCATGGAGCGATGGGCTGCTCCGCATCGCTGGGCCGGTGGTCGTTGCCGGAGCGTAGGGGGCAGCAATAAATTTCACCGGGTTGTCTAATAATCTCCGGGGTGAGCAAGGGTGAGCACATTGGTATTAGTCGGCCACATAGATCGGGTTCGTAAAAAGCCAGGGCTTGCCACCGACATAGCCCTCGAGGCGGTAGACAGCGCCCTCAGCGACGCTCTGGCGGATGCGGCGCACCCCGCTGGTCAGCACCTCGCCATCGGCGATCAGGCGCACATAGGCGTCGGCGCCGACGTCAACCTCGATCAGCAGCGGCCCCAGATCGCTGTCGGCCGAGTCGCCCATGGTGTAGCGCTCGTCGCCCCGGCTGGCCGTGAAGATGATCGCCGGCGCCGCGCCGTCCATGCGGTTCACAAAATAGCTGCGCCCCTCGCCGAGGGACGTGTAGACCTGCCGCGTCGCGACGGCCGGGTCAGCGCTCAGGGGCTCGGGCAAGAGCAGGTAGTTGGTGAGCGTGCCGAACAGCCAGCGGTAAGGGAAGACCTCGACCTCGCCCCAGGGGACCCTATGCCTGAAGGCGTGGGCGTCTAGGCCGCCGACGCCGAAGGTGCGCCGGCCAACCATGTTCAGCCGATCCCACCAGGCCATGGTCGCGGGCGTGGGCCCGCTCAGCCCGAGGGCCGGCACGAAGAAGTGCAGGTAACGGTTAGCGGGGGTCAGACTCTCGCCCCAGTCGCTCATCAGGTTCCACAGCTCGATGCCGACGGGCCGGCCCGCCCGCTGCCTAGGCCCATCTACAGTCCAGTCGTCCCAGCGATAGCAGTCCTTGAAGCTATTCTTAACCCGCTCGTCCGGGTGGGCGATGATCCCGAAGCCGCCCCGGCCGTAGACCTCGTCGACGTACTGCTGCGGGCGCTGCTGTCGATCAACCACATCGTCGAGGCCCAGCGCCAGGAAGTGGTTGCGGTCGGGGGTGATCTCGTGGCCGACAATCACCAGCACCCCGTCGTGCCACCCCGCGTAAGAGCGGCCCTCGAGGCTATCGTGGTCGGTGACGATGATCCAGCGCAGCCCCGCCGCGCGGGCGGCCGCGATCACCTCTGGAAAGGTTCCCGTGCCATCCGAGTAGGTCGTGTGCATATGCAGCGCGCCGGGATAGACAAAGCTGTAGCTCATGCGCAGGCCCTGAGGATTCGGGCGCGCCCCGCCGGCGCGACGCCGGTATCAGTGTAGCATACGCCGTACCCGCACGGCGAATGCGCTAACGGGTTGACATCGCCCGCTCGATCTGCTATACTCGTTGCACGTGCAACAGTTCTACCCGCAGTTTATTCCCGTATCGTCCGCTCCATCAGACGCCATCACCGGACCCCGCCTCTCGCCCACTGGCACCAACAGCAACGTCGCAGGCCATGGTCCAGCGGCGTCTTTTTGTGCGCCAGCGCCCGAGCGGCGAACCCTTATAGCTCAAGAGAGGAACAGCCAGTCATGAACCAGACTGTCAGCGTAACCACCGCCCCGCAGGTCAGCGACCTCGTGCTGGACCCATTCGTCTACAGCGAGGCCCTGCGCGGCCCGGTGCTCCGAGGGAGCCTGCCCGACGACGAGGCCGAGCGCCTGTCTACGGTTCTGCCCGTCGCGATCGCCCAGCTCGACGCCATCGGCGACGCCTACGGCGCCATCGCCCTCGCCACCCTGTACGAGCAGATCGAGTGCCTCCAGACGCTCGCGTAGCCCTATGCACGTCCCGTCACGACCTCCAAGGCGGGCTGAGCTGCGGCACGCCCCGGGCGGCCCCCCGCCGCCCGGTTCCCCCCCTCCCGCCAGGTTGGCAGATCACAACAAGGCCCCGGGGCACTGCGCCTAGACTCCTTCTGCTTCGCGCAAGGGGGCGTCGCCAGCGCGGGCCGCGACCCCCACACCGGCGACCACTACTACCCAAAGCTCAAGCTCACCCGCCTGACTATCCCCCGCCACGTCTACACCCAGGCCCATATGGACGTCGTCGCCGAGTCGGTCAAGGCCGTCTACGGCCAGCGCGAGCAGACCCGTGGCCTGCGTATGACCTACGAGCCCAGGTAGCTGCGCCTCTTCCAGGCCCGCTTCGAGCGGCCGTAGCCAGGTCCGTCTCCGGCCACCCAAGCGCCTACAGGTCAAGCTCAACGCTGACCGGGCAGTGGTCTGAGCCCGCGATCTCGGGGTGAGTGTCAGCGGCCACAATCCGCGGCGCCAGGTCCGCCGAGACGAGGATATAGTCGATGCGCCAGCCGACGTTGCGCTCGCGTGCGCCGGCCCGCTGGGTCCACCACGAGTATTTGGCAACGTCCGGGTGCAAATAGCGGAAGCTGTCGACCAGGCCGACCCCGAGCAGCTCGCCGAAAGCGGCCCGCTCCTCGGGCATAAAGCCCGAGGTCTTCTGGTTCTCGCGGGGCCGGGCCAGGTCGATCGGGGCGTGGGCCGTGTTGAGGTCGCCCACCACCACCAGGCTGCGCCCGGCCGCCAGCTCGGCCCGCAGGGCCTCGCGCAGGGCCGTCGTGAAGGCCAGCTTGAAGGCGACCCGCTCGGGGCCGGTCGTACCGCTCGGCACATAGACGTTGTAGATCGTCAGCGCCGCGAGGCGCGTGATCAGCACGCGGCCCTCGGCGTCGAAGCGCGGCTCGCCGAGGCCACTGCGCACATCGAGCGGCTCGGCGCACGTGAGGGTGGCGACCCCGCTGTAGCCCGCTCGCTCGGCCGGCAGCCAGCTGGTGTGGAAGCCCGTCGGCGCGCGCAGGGCCGCCGAGAGCTGCCCGGGCGCGGCCTTCACCTCCTGCAGGGCCACCACATCGGCCCCGCATTCGGCCAGCCACCCCAGGAAGCCCCGGCGCTCGCCCGCCCTGATACCATTCACATTCCACGAGATAATGCGCATAGCAGATGTCAGCCGCTCCCTGGCTATGCGCGGGGCGCCGGCCCCGCGCACATACTACTGCGGAAAGATCGACAGGTCGTTTTTCAGGGCCAGGGTGCGCCGGTGGCCCTCTAGCTGATCGGTGTCAGCGCCGATGCCGGCGATGATCCTGCCCGCCAGCGCCCGGGGCGCCGGCGCGTCGCCGGCGGCGATCTGGCGGTCGATCAGGATGAGGGCCACGGCTAACTTCTGGCGGGGCGTCAGCAGGGCGCAGGCCTCCGCGAGGAGCTGATCGAGCGGCACCTGGTTGAGGTAGCGCTCGGCCCGCGCCAGGAGATCGGAGTCGAAGGCGAGGCCGGCGGGCAGCCAGCCGGCCGGCCGGCCGCCCTGGTAGACACTCGTCGCCCCGGCCAGATGGCCCAGGGCCGCCACAAGCGCCGTCGCCGGGGTCAGCGCCCCGGGCGGGTAGACCGCATCGAGATCACTCCAGGAGCCCATAATTGCCTCCTCGGCGCACAGATAGCTTCAGCCA
>JAAXUL010001578.1 GCA_013336035.1 Chloroflexales bacterium | reverse complement strand
CGCCTGGTGACCAGGGCCGCCGGCAACCCGCTCTTCCTCGAAGAGCTGCTGCGGGCCGTCGAGCGCGCGCCCGACACGATCGACGCCCTGCCCGACAGCCTGAGCGGCCTGCTCCTGGCCCGCATCGACCGGCTCGACGAGCACTCGCGGGCCCTGCTACGCGTGGCCTCGGTGGTGGGCCAGCGCTTCCCCGTCGGCATCGTCCAGTCCATCCAGGGGGCCGACTTCGAGTCGCTGGTGCGCCGCCTGGTGCAGCTCGACGACGAGGAGCTGACCTCAACCGAGCGCGAGCGCCCCGAGCGCGTCCACCTCTTCCGCCACGCCCTGCTCCAGGAGGTCGCCTACCAGAGCCTGCTCTACGCCCGGCGCCGCGAGCTGCACCGCCGCATCGCCGAGCACCTTGAGAGCCTGCACGCCGGCGATCTGGCCCAGGCCAGAGCCCAGTACGCGAGCGCCCTGGCGCAGATCGGGCGCAACGGCTCGCTGCTCAGCCGCGCGGCCCGGGCCGGCGGCGGCGCGATCTTCCTCCTGGCCCACCACTTTCGGCTCAGCGACCAGCCTGAGCGGGCCGTGCCCTACCTGCTGCTCGCCGGCCATATCGCCCGCGACGACCACGCCAACGACCAGGCTGTGCAGCACTACCGCTGGGCCCTCGAGGCTCTCGGCGGCCGGCCCGCCGACCCGCACGAGTGGGAGGCCCGCGAGGCGCTCGGCGATGTGCTCTGCACCCTTGGCCGCTACGAGGAGGCCCAGGCCGAGTACGCGGCGCTGCTCAGGCCCGATGGCGCGCCCCTGCCCCCCGCGGTTGCCGCAGAGGTGCTGCGCAGCTGGGGCGACGCCCTCGAGAAGCAGGGCCGCTACGGCGAGGCCCTGGCGAAGCTGCGCGAGGCCGAGACCCTCTGCCTGGCCCACCTCAGCGCCCTGCCGCCCCTGCTGCTCGCCGCCATCTACGCCGATATGGGCCAGGTGCTGCGCCGCCTCGGCGCCTTTGAGCAGGCGCTCGAGATCTGCAAGACCGGCCTGTCGAAGATCCGCGACGACCGGCGTAGCGCCGAGGACGAGCGCATCGAGGCCGACCTCCAGCAGCTGATGGGCGCGCTCTACGCGATGCGCGGCGACTACGAGGCCGCCCGCTTCCACTTCGAGAACGCCCTGGCCGCCCAGGAGGCGATCGACGACCTGTACGGCTGCGCCCGCTCGCACAACAACCTCGGCTACCTCGCCCAGCTCCAGAGCGACTACGCCCGGGCGGTGCGCCACTACGGCGAGGCCGAGACCCTGGCGCGCAAGGTCAGCGCGAAGTACGTGCTGAGCAGCGTCGTGCTCAACGCGGCCTACGGCTACTACCGGCTCGACCGCTACGCCGAGGCCGAGGCCGCCTGCCGCGACGCCCTGGCCCTCTGCGAGGAGATGGGCGACCGCGACGGCATCGCCAAGGCCTATGACACCCTCGGCCTGATCGCCTATAGCCAGGGCGACTATGGAGAGGCCCGGCGCTGCCACGAGATGGCCCTGGCCCTGCACCGCCAGCAGGGCGCCAGCTACGAGGAGGGCAACACGCTGGCGCTGCTGGCCCTGGCCCGGATCGCGCAGGGCCAGCCCGCCGAGGCCAGAGCCCTGGCCGAGCAGGCCCTCGAGGTGGCCCGGCGCAGCCAGGTGCCCC
>JAAXUL010000151.1:8007-11911 GCA_013336035.1 Chloroflexales bacterium | reverse complement strand
GACGCGGCTCCATTCGATGGACAGACGGTAATGGTCCACGCCGAGATTGGCGGCGAGATCCAGGTCTTCGGGCCATCGGTTCCACGAGTCGCACGCGGACCCGATCTCGGGCGCCCCCCCCTCGGCAAAGTGCGAGGCGATCAGGCCGGCCACCTCGTCGGGCCGCTCACGGTGCAGGGCCTCGAGGGCCTCGGCCACGCGCCGATGCAGCGTGCGGTGGCGCGGCTCGCCCACCTCGCGGTAGGCCACCTCCATGGTCAGGCTATGGTCGAAGCCGTAGCGCCCGTCGGGCAGTGGCTCGACCAGACGCGCTGCCCGCAGCTCGTCGAGGGCGTCGAGCGCCGCCCCTTCAGAGAGAGCCGCAGCGCGGGCGGCCACCTCGAACTCGAACTCGCGCCCGGCGGCCACGGCGGCGTCGAGGATGCGCCGCGCCCCATCAGAGAGACGGGCCAGGCGCGACTCGATCAGGCTATAGACAGTTGGCGGCACCATCAGGCCGTCCGAGACCTCGGGGTGCAGGCGCCCGTCCTGGCCCAGCAGGCCCGTCTCACGCGCGTGCCCGACCAGCTCGGCGATGATGTAGGGGTTGCCTTCGGCGTTGCGCTGCAGCCACGCCGCCATAGCCTCGGTGTCATCCGGACAAATCGAGCGGGCCAGGGCCTCGATCGCAGCCGGGCTCAGGCGGCGCAGAGGCAGACGCTCGATGCGCCCCTGACGTGTGAGGGCGGCCACCAGGGCCATGAGCGGGCCGCGGGGCTCGGCGGGGCGGGCGGTGGCCACCAGGGCCAGAGGCGTGCCCGCCGCGCGGCGCAGCAGGTAGCCCAACAGGCCCATAGTGCTCGTGTCGGCCCAGTGCAGGTCATCGAGCATCAGGGCGACAGGCCCGCGGGCGGCCAGGCCGAGCAGCAGGCGCGTGACGCCCTCCCACAGAGGCGCCTCCTCGGCGCGACCGGCCGGGAGGGCCAGGGCCTCGTCGCCGCCGGCCAGATCGGGCACCAGACGGGCGGCCTCGCGCAGCCAGAGAGGCTCGACTCCCAGACTGGCCCGCAGCATAGGCCAGTCGGGGTAGGCCGCCAGTGCGCGCAGGGCCCCGATCACAGGCTGATAGGGCAGGGCCTGCTCGAGCTCGTGGGCCACGCCCACCAGAACAATCCCGCCGGCGCGCCTGATCCGGTCGAGGAATGCATTGACCAGGCGCGTCTTGCCGATGCCCGGCTCGCCCTCCACCAGAGCAAGCCTGCCTGCGGCGACAGCGGCCTCCAGCCGGGCCAGCTCGGCCTCGCGCCCAGTAAAGGGCAGCTCACTTGACGAAGGATGAAAGACCAAAGGCGAAAGCCCGACAGCCGCCGGCACTCGTCCTTCGTCCTTCGTCTTTGGCCTTTCATCTCCGGGCAGGCTGTCGGTAATAATGGCATCATAGAGCGCTCTGGTCTCGGCCATGGGCGGCACGCCCATCTCGTCGTCGAGCAGATCACGCAGATGCTCATAGCGGCGGATGGCGCCGACCCGGTCGCCGGCCCGATAGTGCAGGCGGATCGCGTCGCGCTGCAGATCCTCCTGGAGCGGGTCGAAGGCGAGGGCGCGGCGCAGGGCATCGAGGGCAGCGGCGAAGTCACGGCGGGCCTCAGCCATACGCGCCAGGCGGGTCAGGCCGCGCACGGCAAGCAGGCGCCCACGCTCACGCTCGGCGGCCAGCCACTCCTCGAAGGGCTCGGCATCGGGCAGGCCAAAGCCGGCCAGCAGGTCGTCCCGATAGCGGGCAAGCGCCGCTGCCAGCGCGGCCTCGTCAGCCCGGGGCGCCGCCACGATATCCGCCAGGGCCCGGTAATCTACGTCCGTCGCGGGCGCAATGCCCAGCGGGTCATCACCGGCGAGGGCCGGGCCAATGGCGCGGCGCACCCCGTGAAGGGTGGTGCGCAGGATCTGCTGGGCCGCGCTCCGCTCGTGGTCGGGCCACAGCAGGCCGAGCAGCTGCTCGCGGCTGACGGGCGCGGGCTGGGCGGCCAGGTAGTAGACGAGGGCGCGGGCGCGGCGCCGAGGCAGCTCGACCGCTACGCCGTCGCGCAAGATGCTGGGCGGGCCAAGGAGCAAGATCGAGAGCATACGGACTCCGACAGGTGGTACCTGGTTGATTATACGCCCCTCCACGCAGATATGGCTCATTCAGGCCATGATCCCCTGTATGTTGCCTTGACAGCGCAAAATTCCTGGTGTTATACTCGAATTGAGTTTTAACAGCAGTGACTAACGAAATCTAGGATGACGGCTGAGCGCAAAGAGCAGGGCTCCACTCGCCAGAGTATTCTCCAGCTCCTCCGCCGCAATGGCGAGATGACCGCGCTGGAACTAAGCGAGTGCCTACGCGTCGGCGCTGTCGGCGTGCGACAGCACCTTGCCCTCCTCGAGCGCGATGGCCTGGTGCGTATCGCCGGCCTGCGCCGCAGTGTCGGCCGCCCATCGCACCTCTACATCCTCACGCCCGAGGCCGAGGAGCGCTTCCCCAAGCGCTATGATCGCCTGGCCCTTGAGATGCTGGCCTATATCAGCGAGACCGGCGGACCTGAGGCGGTCGACCTCGTTCTTACGCACCGCCGCGCCGGCCAGATGCACGAGCTGGTCCCACATCTCTCCGGCAAATGCCGCACTGAGCAGGTGGCCGCCCTCTGCGCCGTCCTCTCCGAGCAGGGCTACATGTGCGAGTGGGGGCAGGAGCCCGACGGATCGTACGTGCTCATCGAGTTTAACTGCCCGGTCGACTGTATCGCCCGCCAGCACGCCCAGCTCTGCGCCCACGAGCTGCAGCTCTACGAGGATCTCCTCGGTGTGCAGCTCATCCAGGAGAGCACCATCGCTCAGGGCGCCCAATGCTGCCGCTACCGCGTCACAGCCTGAGGCCGACCCTTCAAACGGCCTTTGCGCCAGGGCGCCATCTCGTAATGAGGGGGCTGTCGCCCCCTCATTTTGTATCCAAGCGTCGTGTACTGTTTCGGGAGGAACCAGCAATGGCCTTTGAGCTGCCGCCCCTGCCGTATGACTACACCGCCCTCGAGCCTCATATCGATGAGGCGACCATGCACTTCCACCACGACAATCACCACAACACCTACGTCACCAACCTCAACAACGCCCTCGCGAACTACCCCGACCTCCAGGGCAAGTCGATCAAGGAGCTGCTTACCAACCTCGACGCTGTCCCCGAGGCGATTCGCACCGCCGTCCGCAATAACGGCGGCGGCCACTGGAACCATAGCCTCTTCTGGGAGCTAATGGCACCCCAGGCAGGCGGCGAGCCCGGCGGCCCGCTGGCCGATGCAATCAGCGCCGCATTCGGCAGCTTCGCCGAGTTCAAAGAGAAGTTCAAGGCCGCCGCCCTCGGGCGCTTCGGCTCGGGCTGGGCCTGGCTCGTCGCCAGCCCCGACGGCAGCCTCGCCATCACCAGCACTCCCAACCAGGACTCCCCCCTGATGGAGGGCAAGCATGCCATCCTCGGCCTCGACGTCTGGGAGCACGCCTACTACCTCAAGTACCAATTCAAGCGGGCCGGCTATGTCGACGCCTGGTGGAATGTTGTCAACTGGGCCAAGGTAGCCGAGCTCTACGCCGCCGCGAAGGGCTAGCCGAAACGCCAGAGGCCCCCGCTCCCTTGAAAGGAGCGGGGGCCTGCTGTGCCTAGAGGGGCCTGCCGATCGATCTGGCCTGGCCGCCAACCACTGACTGGCCGCTCTGCTCGCCGCGCATGCGGGTGTAGGCGTAGCCTGCCCCGGCAGCCAGCAGCCCGCCCACCAGCCACTTCACGCCACCGCCTCGGCGCTGCTTCTCCAGCCGATGGGGCCGCAGGGGTGTGCTTGACCCAAACAGCTCGAGCATAGCCTTCTCGAAGGCCGGCAGATCCTGCGGCCCCCGG
>JAAXUL010000151.1:0-7997 GCA_013336035.1 Chloroflexales bacterium | reverse complement strand
CCGGCTTGAGACCCAGTTGCGGTCGCGCACCATCGGCGCATCCTCCCAGAGCCCACCAGCATTGACAATGTCATCCTTGATGCCTGGCCACGAGGTCAGGCGCCGGTCCCGCACGAGCCCCGCCGAGACCAGCACCCACGGGCCATGGCAGATCACCGCGATCGGCTTCTCGCTCTCATCAAAGGCCCGCACAAACGCCTGCACCTGCTCGCTCTGGCGCAGGAAATCGGGGTTAATATGCCCCCCCGGCAGCAGTAGGGCATCGTAGAGGCCTGGGTCAGCGTCTTTCACCAGCCGGTCCACCTTCACCTTGCGGCCCGGGGTCAGCAGGTTCATCCCCTGGATATGGCCCTTCCGCAACGAGATCACTTCTACTACAGCGCCGGCCCGCTCGAGCGCCTTCAGGGGCCCGGTCAGCTCTACCTGCTCGAAGCCATCGGCTGCCAGAGCCGCAACCCGTAGGCCCTTCACTGAATGGGGCATGTCTTCACCTCCACAAGTCTGTTCAGGGTTATCATCTCTTCACCAAGTCATCCCCGTAGCACCATCTGTGCCGCTGGCATAGCCATTGCCGGCCCGCGAGAGCTCGTGCCGCCACTAGTGCCTGGTCTGCCTGTGGCTGAGCACAACAAAGCGGGGCGGCGGGAGAACCCCGCCGCCCCGTGAGCCAGATGTGAAGGCGGTACGCCTTTATCAGGGCGTGACGGAGATTGTTACCGTTTTGGTCACGGCGGGCCTACCATTCGAGGACGAGGCCGTGATCTGGATAGTGTAGGTGCCAATAGCGAGGGACGACCAGCTTGACCACCTGTTGCATTGGCTAGTGCCACCGAAGGTGCAGTAGATCGTACCGGTATCGGTCTGTGAGTAGCTGTAGCTACTAGGGCCGGTGATCGTGAAGCTCACGCCACTGATCCCTAAGCCGTCGTTCGTGCCGATGTTCGGGTCGTAAGCCTGAGCTCCAAGCCGAGGTCCACTGCTTGATTTGCTGTAGCTCTGGCCATTGGTCACTCCCGAGACTGAGACCACTAGTGGCATCGGGGTGGGGGTCGGTGTGTTCGTCGCCGTCGCCGTCGCCGTCCGGGTTGGCGTCGCCGTTGCCGTTGCCGTCGCCGTCCGGGTTGGCGTCGCCGTTGCCGTCGCCGTCGCCGTCGGCGTCGCCGTCGCCGTCGCCGTCGCCGTCCGGGTTGGCGTCGCCGTCGCCGTTGCCGTCCGTGTCGCCGTCGCCGTCCGGGTTGGTGTCGCCGTCCGGGTTGGTGTGGCTGTCGGCGTCGCCGTCGGATCGGCCGCTGTCACCGTCACGATGCCCAATTCGCACGAGATCTGGGTGCCAGCGGCCGGGCTTACAGCGATGATCACGCGATCCTGGGGGTTGGTGGACCAGGACTTCTGTAGAGTAGTGGTAAAGCCAGCACTGGTCCACGCGCCGCCGGTGGCCGTGGCGACGCTATACAGGAGGCCGGTCAGATTCGGCACCGTACAAAGTCGCGGGTTGACCAGCATTGTCAGATCGCAGTCAATATTGGTATTGGCCGCATACTCCTGGCTGCCGATCGAGAAGCTATCAGTGCTATCGGCGGGCCGCAGCAGATTATCTTTGAAGAACCCCTTGGTGAACCAGGCGCCATCTCTGGCGGCGGTGAAGACCTGGCCTACAAGGTTCGGCACCTGGCACTGCTTCGGCCCAACGTACATCGTCGTCGAGGCACAGGGCACATAGCTACCCTTCACCAGAGATTGAGTGCCGACAACGAAGTTGCTGGGCTTATTGGCGGGCTTGGTCAGGGTGCCCGGGGAAAAACCGTAGTTCTGCCACTCGGCGACAGCCGCCTGGTACTGTAAGTTGCTCAGGTCGGGAACATCGCACATGGCGAGGACCGTAGAGGTCGGCGGCAGAGCGGTAAGGGTCGGGGGCCGGGGGGGGAGAACCACAGTGGGCGAAGGCCCGGGTGTGGGTGTCGGGTCATCAGCCGCATTGAAGCTACTGCGCAGATTGGTGAAGGTGGTGGCGACGGTCTGATAGACTGCGCGGCCGGTGCCTTGGGCCAGCATGAACATCAGGACAAGGGTCAGGCTGTACTCGACAATCGACTGACCGCGCCTGGCAATGCGGTGCGCCCGGGTCCGCTTTGGGGCCTTGGGGGGAGATTGGTGCGTGCTCATGCTGCCTCCGGCGGATGGATCTCTGATGGTCAATAGAGCAAGACGGATGAGTGCGAAGGTAAAGACCGGCGAGATCAAGCTATGATGTGGCCCCGTGACGCTACGCTGATCCTCCTTACGGCCCCGAGGGGAGGCATGGACACACGAGTCCGGCCCTGAGTATACTACTCAGGGCGCACCCATGAATAACGAGGCTATGAACTTAATGTAATGTCACACTTCGCGCAGAGCGCTGAGCGTGTGCAGCGCGATCATGCGCTCCTCGTCGGTGGGGATGACCCAGGCCGCGACCTTGCTGCCCGGGGTGCTGATGCGTGGGCCGTGGCCGGCATTAGCCTCGGGGTCAAAGGCCAGACCAAGCCATGCGCTGCCGCGGCAGATCAACTCGCGGATGAGGCTGGAGTTCTCACCGATGCCTGCGGTGAAGACGAGGCCGTCGAGCCCACCCATAGCCGCGGCGAGGGCGCCCGTCTCTCGCACGATCCGGAAGACATAGTAGTCGATGGCCTCGGCGGCGCGCGGGTCGAGGCTGGACTCGAGGTTGCGCATATCCATGCTGATACCCGAGATGCCAAGCAGGCCGGAGCGCTTGTAGAGCAACCCCTCGATCTGCTCTGCCCCCATGCGCTTCTCCCGCATCAGGTAGAGCAGTACCCCAGGGTCGATCTGGCCGCAGCGAGTACCCATCGGCAGGCCGTCGAGGGCCGTGAAGCCCATCGTGCTGTCGACGCTGCGCCCCCCGCTGAGGGCGCACATGCTCGACCCATTGCCTAGATGCGCGACCACCACCTTGCCCTGGGCGATCGAGGGATCGATGCGCTTCAGGGCGCGGGCGATGTACTCGTACGAGAGGCCGTGAAAGCCGTAGCGGCGCACGCCCTCGGTGTAGAATTCGGTGGGAAGGCCGTAGCGGTCCGCGACGAGGGAGTGGCTGCGATGGAAAGCCGTGTCAAAGCAGGCCACGTTAGGGATGCCGGGGAGGAAATCCATCGTGGCGTCGATGCCCGCCAGGTTGGCCGGCTGATGCAGCGGCGCCAGGGAGACGAACGACTCGAGGTCATGTAGCACAGTGCCGTCGATCACGATGGGAGCGCTATACTTTGGCCCACCGTGGACAACGCGGTGGCCCACGCCGATCAGGCCAGCCTCGGGCAGATGAGGGTCGAGCCAGGTGGCCAGTTGCTCAAGGGCATAGGCGTGCCCTTTGCCAAGAAGCGGGTTCTCCCAGCCTGTCTCGTAGACCACACGTTCGTCGCCATCTTTGACTTTGAAATGGGGCCTCGTGCCGATGCCCTCGATCTGGCCGTTGTAGCACACATGTAGCTCGCCGTCGTGGTAGTTGAAGACGGTGAATTTGATGCTGGACGAGCCGGCGTTCAGCACCAGGATCGCTTTGCTCACGGTGAGCTCCTTCATCGGGCACGGGTAGAGAATCCCCGGTCAGGGGGCGTGCGGGGCGATACCCCGCGAGCATTTCGCGTTCTGATGCGGTGCGGCTGTGCCGCATCGCATCAGAAAAGGAATACTCTACCAACACTTTAGTCTGCGCTAGTGGTGAGTCTGGTACGGCGGGCGTGGACGAGCAGCACAGCGACTGCGCACGAGGCCATACGTGCCCTGATCGTATCAGCGCGGCTGGTCAGGATAATCGGCACGCGGGCACCCAGCACAATACCGGCCGCCTCGGCGCGAGCCAGGAAGGTCAGCTGCTTGGCCAGGATGTTGCCGGCCTCGAGGTCGGGCACGAGAAGAATATCAGCCTGGCCGGCCACCGGTGAGACGATCTTCTTTGTCTTGGCCGCCTCCATGCTAATAGCGTTGTCGAGCGCGAGCGGGCCGTCAAGCAGCGCGCCAGTGATCTGCCCGCGGTCGGCCATCTTGCAAAGAGCCGCCGCCTCGATGGTCGAGGGAATGTCGGGGGTCACAGTCTCGACAGCCGAAAGGATGGCAACCTTGGGCATCGCAATGCGCAACACGTGGGCCAGATCAATCGCGTTCTGGCAGATATCGGCCTTCGCCTTCAGGTCCGGCGCAATATTGACGGCGCCGTCGGTCACGATCAGGGGCTTCGGGTAGGTCGGCACATCCATAATGAAGCAGTGGCTGATGCGCCGGTTCGTGCGCAGCCCCGTCACCTTGTTGACCACCTCGGCCAGCAGCTCGTCAGTGTGCAGGCTACCCTTCATCAGGGCCTCGGCCTCGCCGCTGCGCACCAGCTCGACCGACTTCGCCGCGGCGGCGTGGCTGTGCTCGACATCAATGATCGTGTAGGGCGTCAGGTCGATGCCTTCCTTCTCGGCCACAGCACGGATGCGGGCCTGGGGGCCGACCAGCAGAGGCGTGATCAGCCCTGCCCTCGCCGCGTCAATAGCGCCGGTCAGTGAGACATCGTCGCAGGGGTGGACCACCGCCACGGTGATCGGCTCTAAGGCCTCGCAGGCCTCCATCAGCATCTCGTAGCCGTTGAAGGCGTTGTCGCCTGCCAGGATATCGGACATACGCTCTTCGTGCTGGATCATTGCCGCTCTCCTCAATCTATGGCTATGCAGATATGTCGTGGGCCTGCTCCGGCCTGGGGCTCAGCACCATCGCGTGAGGGGTGCCACATGGCGGCCCCATTGTCTGTCTGGTAGAGATGACTGTCAAGGCGCGCGGTTGTCGCGGCACCGCGCCCTGCTTTTCGCTACAATAGTGGGGCTACAGCCGCTCTAAGCGAGGAGGCCCGCCCATGCGCATCACGCTCTTCGGCGCCGCTGGCGAAGTTACAGGCTCGGCCTACCTGGTGACCACACCCCGTGCCCGCGTCCTGGTAGACTTCGGAATGTTCCAGGGCGGGCGCGACGATGACGAGCGTAATGTCGTGCCTCGCGACCTGCGCCCGCGCGACCTTGACGCTGTCGTTATCACCCACGCCCATATCGACCACACAGGCCGCCTGCCATTGCTGCCAAAATCCGGCTACCGCGGTCCGATCTACGGCACGCCCGCCAGCCTCGAGACGGCCGAGCTGCTGCTCCACGATACGGCCCGTCTTCAGGCGGGCGACGTGCTGCGGGCCAACCGCCGCCGCGAGCGCGCCGGCCTCCACTTGCTCGAGCCGCCCTATACTGAGCAGGATGTGGCCGAGACCATCAAGCACTTCAAGGCCCTCCCCTATGACGAGCCGATGCCAATCGCCCCGGGTGTGGCCGTCCAGATGGTCGAGGCCGGGCATGTGCTCGGCTCGGCCAGCATCAAGATGATCATCGCCGACGACGATCGCGAGAAGAGCGTGGTCTTCTCGGGCGACATCGGCCCTGTCGGCGCGCCCATCCTGCGCGACCCCGGTCAGATTACGGGCGCCGACCTGGTGTTCATGGAGTCGACCTACGGCGACCGCGACCACCGGCCCATCGCTGCGACCGAGACCGAGTTCGCCGCGGTGATTAAGGCTGCGGTCGCCCGCCGCGGCAAGATCCTGGTCCCATCCTTCGCCGTCGGGCGGACCCAGGCCATTCTCTACTACCTGGCCGAGCTGTTCCGTGAGGGAGTCGTGCGTCCTTTCCCGATCTACCTTGACAGCCCCCTGGCAATCAAGGCCACGGCGATCTACAGACATCACCCCGAGCTGGCCGACGAAGAGCTGGACGAAGAGCACGAGCGGCGGCGGCTCCGCCAGGATCTGGCCACCCTGGTGCTCTGTGAGACGAGCGACGAGTCGCGGGCGCTCAACGATATCCGCGGGCCATGCGTCATCATCGCCGGGTCGGGCATGTGCAACGGCGGGCGGATCCTGCACCACCTGCGCCATAACCTGTGGAAGCGCGAGACCGCGGTGCTGATCGTGGGCTACCAGGGCGCCGGCACCCTGGGGAGGGCACTGGTCGACGGGGTAAACCCGGTGACTATCTTCGGCGACCCAATCAGCGTGCGGGCCTCGATCCACACGATCAACGGGCTCAGCGCCCACGCCGGCCAGTCGGGGCTGATGAGCTGGCTCGCACCCCTCGCCGCCACAGGGCCGCGCATCGTCCTTACGCACGGCGAGGAGCGCGGGCGCGCGCCGCTGGCCCGCCTGATCGAGGAGCGCCACAGCATCAAATGCGAGCTGCCCACCTACGGCGAGACGATCGCGGTGTAGCGGCGCCCAGCGCCGCATCCGGCCATGAGCACCCGTACGGAGAACGCTCATGCTACTACGAGGGGGCGCTGGCCAGAGCCTCTGAGTCGCTCGCCTCCTCCATCATCTGTAGGAAGGCCTTAACCACACAGGGGTCAAAATGGCTGCCCGTATCGTTACGGATCAGCTCCATGGTCTCCGCCGGGGTTCTGGCCCTGTGGTAAGGGCGATCATGGGTCACGGCGTCCCACACATCGATGACGGCGAAGATACGGGCCGCGATAGGGATCTCCTCGCCGCTGAGGCCCTGGGGGTAGCCGCTGCCATCCCAGCGCTCGTGGTGGCAATACGGGATATCCATCGCCGGGTGGAGGAATGTGACCGGCATGAGCAGGTCGCGTGCGTAGATCGTATGGCGCTTCATCTCCTCCCACTCATCAGCGTCGAGCTTGCCGGGCTTGAGCAGGATACGGTCGGGGATGCCAATCTTGCCGATGTCATGGAGCAAGGCGCCGCGCCTGATATGGACCAGATCGGCCTCACTGATACCGAGAGTCCTGGCCAGGCGCACGGTCATCTCGGTGACGCGGCGAGAGTGACCCTCGGTCTCGTGGTCGCGCAGCTCGAGGGCTCTGGCCCAGCCCTCGAGGGTGCTGTCATAGGCCATCTTCAGCTCGACCGCCGCAGCCTCGAGGCGGGCCTGGTCTTCGAGCAGGCGCCGGTAGCGATTGAGCCTGGTGATCGTGCGCACGCGTGCCCGTAGCTCGATCCTATCGACTGGCTTGCTGAGGAAATCGTCGGCGCCGGCCTCGATACCGTGGAGGCGTGACTCGCGGTCGTCGAGAGCCGTAATCATCACGATCGGCATCTCGGCTGTGCGCATGGTATGCCGCAGGCTCCGACAAACCTCGTAGCCGTCCATCCCCGGCATCATCACATCGAGCAAGACCAGGTCGGGCAGATGACTGCGGGCAAGGGCCAGGGCATCGGCCCCCGTCTCGGCGACGAGAAGCCTGTAGCCGTTCCCCTCCAGCGCGAAGACCACGAGCTCGCGACTGCCCTCGTCATCGTCAACAATTAAGATAGTGGCGGGTGTAGCCATAAATGCTATCAGCTTCAGTCTAAACGGCAGGCATACCCCACATGGGCCCGACAGGCTCGTGGCGCAGGCTACTGTGTGGCGAGCATGCCATGGCGGAGGGCGTAGACGGCGGCCTGCGTGCGGTCCGAGACATCGAGCTTGGCGATGATATGCTCGACGTGGTTCTTGACGGTGCCGGGGCTGATCTTCAGCTCGGCGGCGATCTCGCGGTTGGTGCGGCCCTCGGTAACGAGATGCAGCACCTCGCGCTCACGGGGCGTGAGGCTAGGGCGGGACGGCTGCTCGCGCAGGTCGCCGGCGGCCGCGCGGCGCAGCAGGTCGGCGGCCTGCGCGCCATAGAGCAGCGCCTCGCCGCTAAGCGCGCGGCGCGCCGTCTCGAGGATCTGCTCGCGGCTGGCGTCCTTGAGCAGATAGCCGGCCGCGCCCAGGCGCAGGGCCTCGACGATATACTCGGGGTCAGCGTGAAACGAGACGAGCAAGACGCTGGTGCGCGGGCAGGCGGCCTTGATCGCTCGCGTTGCCTCGAGACCGTCCATCGTGGGCATACGAACATCGAGGACAGCCAGGTTGGGCTGGAGCTGCCCGCACAGCTCGACGGCGGCCTTGCCATCGGCGGCCTGCGTGCGGTCCGAG
>JAAXUL010000781.1 GCA_013336035.1 Chloroflexales bacterium | reverse complement strand
CGTCGCTGGTGGTGGTCAGGGTGCCCGGCTTGAGCGTGATGTCGACCACGGTGCCGGCGATCGGCGCCTCGAGACCCGCCGGGCCACCTCCTCGACCAGGGCCAGATCGCTCGGGGTGTAGGCCGGCGCGCCGGAGGCGCGCGCCAGCGAGATTACGCCGATCCCCTCGCCGCCAATGATCAGCGGCGCGATGATCGCCGTCCGAGGGTCCAGCGAATGGATCAGGGCCAGCTGGTCAGCATCGTCGACGCTGGCCCTGATATCATCCTCGCTCAGGGTAGGGATCAGCAACGCCCGGCGCTCGTACTGCACCGGGGCGAGCGGGCCGCTCGGCCCCAGCGACGACGGGTAGCGCCGCTGCAGCTCGCGGGCCACAGCCTCCTTCACCACATCCACGTGGGCCACAGCGGTGAAGCGGCCCTCCAGGGTCTCGCCCAGCGTGTCGATCACGCACCAGTGGGCCAGAAAGGGCACGATCGCCCGCGCGACACTATCGAGGGTCGCCTGGTAGTCAAGAGAATCAGTCAGAGCAGCGCTAAGGCTTGACAGGAAGCGCTCGACCTGCTCGGTGCGGCGCTGCTCGGTGATCTCGGTCACAATCACCCCGACGCCCACACAGCGCTGATCGGCCGTGCGCACAGGGTAGTAGCTGACCTGCCAGACACGCATCTCGCCCGGCCGCACGCGCGTCTCGCCGCTCAGCTCGATATTGATCAGCGGCCTGCCCGTCGCGATGACCTCGGTGAACAGCACGACCTGCTGATCGGCCAGGCTCGGCACGATCTCCCAGATCGTGCGCCCCAGATGCTCCTCGACTGAGAGGCCGTTGAGCTCGGCCAGACGCTCGTTGATACCCCTGTAGCGCAGCTGGGTGTCGAGAAAGGCGATGCCGATTGGCGCTTTGGTGATCAGGGTGTTCAGCAGGGCCAGCGTCTCATCCTGACTGGCGGCCGTCTGCTGGTAGAGCAGATCCTGGGCGACCCGCTCGGTCAGGTCAATGATAATCGTAAGCGTGCCGACGACCTCGCCCCTGGTGATCAGGGGCGAGATTACCGCGCGCTGCTGCATGCAGGCGAGCCCGGACTCGTTGGCCTCTGTGGGGAGGGGCAGCAGGTAGCCATGCTCGCGCTGGGCCAGGGTGATGACCTCGCCGCCGAGCGCCCGCTCGAAGTACAGGTCGAGGCCTCGCTCTATCAGCTCGGGGAAGATCTCGAGCAGCGGGCGCCCCTCGACATCCTCGGCGCTCATCTCGGTATGAGCCGCAAGCCAGGGGTTCCAGTAGCGCACAAGGAGGGCGGTATCGGTGATGACCACCCCGAGGGGCAGCGCGTCGCCAAGCCACGGCGGCAGGATCGTTTCCCAGTCGACGGCAATCATCAGTCCTCTCCTCAGACAGGTCTCAAAGGCGCTGCCCTGCAATATCCGTGCCATCGCGGAGGAGCCCCATCGCCGTCAAGCCACGCCCCGCCGCACGCCTTACGGGGGGATAGCGACCGCTGTGGCATATACCCTGCTAAGGGTGCGCAAGAGAAGAGCGCTGCGCTTCATTGAGCTGCGGGAACAGTATAGAGAGGCACCAGGAACCTAATCATCGCGCCGCATACGCAATGCTGGCCGGCCTCCTCCCCTGGCACATTTCTTGCCAGCACAGAGTACGGTGTAGTGCTGGCCGCACCTACAGCCCGGCATTCGCTAGCGCCAGGCCTTGTGCTACCATAGCCCTGACGCTGGTGAAGGCTTCACTCGGCCCGATCGGGAAAGGGTGTGCCAATGCTCGATATGTCGATGATGCCCGAGATGGGCATGCGCGTTACGCCGGCGCTCCTTAATCTTGCACAGCTGCTAACCCTGCCTAGCCTCGATCTGCACCAGCTGGTCCAGCAAGAGCTGGCGGAGAACCCGGCCCTCGAGGAGATAGAGACCTACGAGGCGACCTGCGCCCACTGCGGTTCGCTCGTAATCGATGGCCTCTGCGTGCAGTGCGCCAGCTCTGACGCCGAGAGCGACGGCCCGCCCCCCAACCGCGAGGAAGAGATTGACCCGCTGCTCTTTATCGCCGCGCCGCGCAGCCTGGCCGAGACGCTGCTCGGCGACCTCTACGCGAGCCTGCCTTCGTCCGACCAGCCGATCGCCCTGGCCCTTGTCGGCAACCTCGACGAGCGCGGCTTCCTGGCCGACGAGCCCGAGGTGATCGCCGACCTGCTCGGCGTGCCCCTCGAGCGCGTGCTGGTCGTCCTCGCCCGCCTGCGCGAGCTTGGCCCGCCCGGTATCGCCACCCGCAACACTCAGGAGTGCCTGCTGGCTCAGATCGATCTCCTGGCAGTCCAGGGCGTGCTCTGCCCCCATGCGCGCGCTATCATCGCCGACCACTACGAAGACCTCGGCGCCGGTCGCTTCAAGCAGATCGCCCGCCATCTGCATATCAGCGCCGACGAGGTCGACACCGCGCGGGCCTTCATCCGCAAGCACCTCTGGCCCTTCCCGGCCCAGGCCGCGATGCCCGATGCCTCGCCACCGCAGCGCACCCGCTACCGCACCGCCGACATCGCGATCATGCGCCGCGATAGCCAGTTCGTCGTAGAGGTGCTTCACTCGCCACGCCGCGTGCTGCGCCTGAACCCGCTCTACCAGGACCTGGCCCGCCACACGGCCACCCTGTCCGACGACGAGCGGGCCCACGTGCAAGAGTATATCGCCCGCGCCCGGGTCTTTCTCACCAACCTGCGGCAGCGTGAGTCAACTCTTCAGCGTATCGGCGAGTCGATCGTGGTCCGCCAGGAGGCCTTCCTTATTCACGGGGTGCGCCACCTGACCCCTATGACCCGGGCCGAGATCGCCGCCGATCTGGGCGTCCACGAGTCCACCGTCAGCAGAGCCACCGCCGACAAGACCGCCCTGCTCCCCAACGGCACCCTCTTGCCGATGAGCGAGTTCTTCGTCGCCGCCCGGGGCGTCCAGGATATCCTGCGCGAGCTGATCACGAACGAGCCGCGCCCGCTGAGCGACGAGGATCTGGCCCGCCTGCTGGGCGAGCTGGGCTATCCGATCGCCCGACGCACCGTCGCCAAATACCGCGACCTCATGAAGATCCCGCCCTCACACCTGCGCTAGGGGCTAGAAAAAGTTCGCCGAACTCCAGCCCGCAAGGGGAATGAAGGCCCAGCAGGGTTTGCGAAGGCCGTCTGCTCAGCAGATCTACACGTGGCTGCCGACGATCTCGATCAGTCGTTCAAGGGTGAACGGCTTCTTCAGGATCGCAGTCGCGCCGTCCGCCAGGAAGCGCTCGGCATGGGGGCCGGCCGTGGTAATGATCACCGGCAGCCCATTAAAGCCGCCGGCACGCAGCTCGCGAAGCACCGTGTCTCCCGTCATCACCGGCAGCCCAATATCGAGTACAACCAGGTCTGGCGCCTCGCTCTGGATATTCAGCAGCGCGCTTGCGCCATCATGACAAACTCTGACATGGTAGCCCTCCTCGCTAAGCACCTCTGCGATGAAGTCGGCAATCGAGCGCTCATCATCGACGACAAGGATCATAGCCATATCCAATGCTTTCGCGCCCCCCGAGCAAGCACAATATGGCAACTTCAGGCTGGCGCAGCCAGCCCGAAGGTCACCACATAGACGAGAGCCCAGCGAGAGGACTGCCCTAGCGCACCGAGCCACGGCGGAAGAGGTTGACAATGCCGAGCAGCACGATGGCGCCGATGAACGAGACGATCAGCGAGATCAGGCTGAAGTCGCTATTATTGATGTTGCTGCCGCCGATGCCAAACAGGTTGAAGATCAGCCCGCCCAGAAAGGCGCCAGCGATGCCGACGACGATGTTGAGCAGCACGCCCTGCTGCGCATCGGTGCGCATTACAAGGCTGGCGAGCCAGCCGATGAGGGCGCCGAACAGGAGCCATAGGACGAAGTTAATCACGGCTTTCCTCCCTAGATCCCAGGGCTCTCACCAGCGCGGCCCTTGCCGCAACGCGAGCCCGTGCCGCTCAAAGAAGCAAGCCCCGTGCCAGTGGCACGGGGCTGCACCTGCTCGGCTCACAATCGCTCGCTCAAACCTCTCCACGGGCCGCCATGACCGCCGCGCGGATATTCCGCTCGGGCGTGGGGATGGGCATCACGCAGCCCGGTGCGACGATATAGCTCCGCCCTCCTGTCTGAGCGATCGCGTCGGCGACCTGGGCGCGCACCGCCTCGGCGCTGCCCTGCAGCAGCTCGTCCCACTGGGCAAGAGATCGGAAGAGCG
>JAAXUL010000150.1 GCA_013336035.1 Chloroflexales bacterium | reverse complement strand
GGAGGTCGCGAGTCTCGATGCGGGGGGCGCGAGTCTCGATGCGGGGGGCGCGAGTCTCGATGCGGAGGGCGGCCGGCTAGCTCGCGCCCGACCCGCCCGCCGCCATTGGCGGCCGGTCGAGAAAGGCCATCAGCACGAGGTCGAGGCCGACGGCTCGTGCATGCCCCCGGCCTGTGTGGTATTATTCACCGGAGGTACAACGGTTACAAATACCGTCGCAAGGCCTTCCCCAGCCGAGACAACAGTGGCTCTCTGCAATTCTAAGGTAAAGCTATGGCCCCCATCAGAATTCTGATTGCCGAGGACAACGACCTCGTCTCACTGACCTTGGAGGAGCAGCTCAAGGGTCTGGGCTACGACGTGATCGGGATCGCCCGCTCGGGTGCCGAGGCCGTCAACCTGGCCGCGCGCCTGAGGCCCGATCTGATTATGATGGACATCAGGATGCCGGAGATGGAGGGCACCGAGGCCGCCGCGCGTATCCGCGACCAGTCGCCCGTGCCGATCATTATGCTCACGGCCTACACCGATAAAGAGACGATCAAGAAGGCCGAGGCCGCCGGCGCCCTGGCCTACCTGGTCAAGCCCGTCAACGAGAACGAGCTTCCCCCGGCGATCAACATCGCCATGGCCCGCTTCAGAGAGATGCAGACCCTGCGCTCGCAGGTCAACGAGCTGGAGGAGTCGCTCGAGGCCCGCAAGCTGATCGAGCGCGCCAAGGGCATCCTGATGCAGCGCCTTGGCCTCAACGAGCGCGACGCCTACGAGCGCCTGCGCCAGCGCGCCCGCGATAAGCGCGCCAAAATGAAGGATATCGCCCAGGCGATTATCGAGGCCGAGGAGCTGCTCGGATCATAACCCTGCTTGACGACCCTCGTGCTCTATGCTATAGTCTTGCCCAGAGCGACCCGTAGAGACAGGAAGTAGCGCGCATGCCGCGTCAGATCAACAGCTCCTTCTATTTCTACTTTACCAGCCAACATATGGCCTGGTCGCTTCGCACTGTCTAGTAAAGTTCGGTCGAAAGACAACCTACAGAGGGCGTGAAGCATCCAGGCTTCACGCCCTCTCTGTTTGTCGCCACCAGCAGGGAGGGCCCCATGACCATCCGGTGCCGAGG
The DNA here is from genome assembly GCA_013336035.1 of Chloroflexales bacterium. Taxonomy (GTDB): domain Bacteria; phylum Chloroflexota; class Chloroflexia; order Chloroflexales; family Chloroflexaceae; genus CAIWXH01. Next base: position 10,803 of record JAAXUL010000150.1, on the reverse strand, counting down.
TGTCCGCGGCGCAACCACCTGTGAGGCCAACACGCGTGAGGCCATCCTCGATGCGACCCGCGAGATGCTCGCGCTGCTCATCGAGTCGAACGGCATCACCCCCGACGAGATCGCCAGCGCGATCTTCACCACCACGCCCGACCTCAACGCCGAGTACCCCGCCGTCGCCGCCCGGGCCCTCGGCTGGACCGACACGGCGCTGCTCTGCGGCCACGAGATGAGCGTCCCCGGTGGTCTCTCCTGCTGCATCAGGGTCCTCGTGCACTGGAACACCGAGCGTCGCGCCAACGAGGTGCTGCACATCTACCTCAGGGGCGCCCGCAACCTGCGCCCCGACCGCACAGCCGCCCTGGCCGCCTTCAGAATGCCCACCGCCGACGGCGCCGCATAGGCGCCGTTGTTTTTTGGGGGGAGCAGCCATGAGCCCGAACCCGGCCGAGAACAGGACGGCGCTGCGCAGTATGCCGGCGCCGAGGTCAGCTTTACAGCGGATCATTATTCAGGGAGAAGGAGTCGAAGCCATGATCGTCGTTATGCAGGCCGGTTCAAGCGAGGAACAGATCGACGCGGTGCTCGAGCGTCTTGGCGAGTACAGTTTGCAGGGCCACCTGGTGCGCGGCGCGGAGCGCACCGTGATCGGCGTTGTCGGCGCCGCCATCCCGCCCACGCTCAAGGAGGAGCTCGAGCACTTCATCGGGGTCAAGGAGACGGTGCGGATCACCCAGCCCTACAAGCTGGTCTCGCGCGAGCTGCGCCCCACCGACACGGTGGTCGACGTGCGCGGCGTGAAGGTTGGTGGCGGCCACTGTGTCGTCATCGCCGGCCCCTGCTCGGTCGAGAGCGAGGAGCAGATTATGGCCACGGCCCGCGCCGTGCGCGAGGCCGGCGCCGTCATGCTGCGCGGCGGCGCATTCAAGCCCCGCTCGTCGCCCTACACCTTCCGCGGCATGGGCGAGCTGGGCCTCAAGCTGCTGGCCCAGGCCCGCGACGAGACCGGCCTGCCGATCGTCACCGAGGTGATGACGCCCAACGATGTTGACCTGGTGGCCAGCTACGCCGACGTGCTGCAGATCGGCGCGCGCAACATGCAGAACTACCAGCTGCTCGAGGAGGCCGGCCGCACCGGCATGCCCGTCCTGCTCAAGCGCGGCCTCTCGGCCACGATCGAGGAGTGGCTGCTCTCGGCCGAGTACGTCGCCGCCCAGGGCAACCCTAACGTCATCCTCTGCGAGCGCGGCATCCGCACCTTCGAGACGGCCACCCGCAACACCATGGACCTGAACGCCGTGGCCCTGGCCAAGCGGCGCACCCACCTGCCCGTGATCCTCGACCCGAGCCACGGGACCGGCAAGTGGTACCTCGTGCCGCCCCTGGCCCTGGCCGGCATCGCCGCCGGCGCCGACGGCATCATCATCGAGGTCCACCCCGACCCCGACCGCGCCAAGTCCGACGGGGGCCAGTCGCTCAACCCCGAGAACTTCGCCGCCCTCATGCCGAAGCTGGCCGCCGTGGCGGGCGCCGTCGGCCGCACGCTGTAGCCGCCGGCCAACAATCCCTGCCTCCTCGCCTGCGCATCAGGAGAGGGGGCAGCCTCAGCCTCAGCCTCAGCATTAGTATAGTATTATCTGCTAAATCTTGACACGCTTTGTACCGCGCCCGTATAATGCGGGCGGTTCTTCCATGCCAACATAGCCGGGAGCTGCGTGCCCTGATGAACCGCCGCACACACCTGCGCAACGCCGCGGTTGCCGGTCTCGTCATCCTGCTGCTTTTCCTACTCGCAACTCAGCACCTCCCTGCGGTGGCCGCGCCGCCGCAGTCTCCTATGGCACAGGCCCAGGTAGGCGTGAATCCACTCACCGCGACTGCCTCCCTTGCGCCGAATAGCAGCACGACAGTCACTTTTACGATCGCTAATAATACGGCTGAGCCCCGGACATTTAACGCGAGCTTCAGCGGCACCCCGACCGGGTTTACGGTGACGCAGCAGAGCTCGATCTCTATTTCGGCAAACTCCTCGGGCCAGTTCAATGTCCTGATCGCCTCGACCGCGAGCGGGCAGGCTCCCGGCGCCTATGGCCCTGTCACGGTGACCTTCACCGGCGCGGCCACAGGCCAGTCAAACGTCACTGGCTCCGCCACAATTAACATCACGGTGACCGGCGCCACCTTCACCCCCACCATCACGCCCACCGCCACCACCGGCGTGCCCACCGCGACGCCCACGCGCGGCCCGGTCTGCCGCGACGGCTTCGAGGGCGACAACGAGTATGGCGACGCCAAAGTGCTCGACGTCAACACCTCGCAAGAGCGGGCGATCTGCCCGGCGGGCGACGTGGACTGGCTGGTCTTCGGCGGGGTCCACGGCAAGACCTACACGGTTGATATCTCGCGCATGGACCCGGGCATCGACCTGAGCCTCGAGCTGTTCGACTCGGACCTGAACAGCATCGCCTTCAACGATGACTTCTACAACCGCGACCCGGCCAACCCTAACCCGGGCGACACCCGCCCGCGCATCCAGATCCGCATCCCCGCCGACGGGCGCTACTACATCAAGGTGCGCGATTCAGCCGGCCGTGGCGGCGTCAACTATATCTATGTGATCGCCCTGCTCGACGAGAGCTATGGCCCCACGCCGACCCTCGTGCGCGAGATTTGCATCGACCTCTTCGAGCCCGACGGGCTGCCCGAGCAGTCCCACCTGCTGACCTCGAACGAGATCCAGGAGGACCGCAAGCTCTGCCCCGCCGGCGACGCCGACTGGGTGACCTTCTTCGGCAAGGCCGGCAAGCGCTACATCCTCTACACTGACACCCGGCGCTACCGCGGCCGCAACACGGTCAACGGCGAGACCCAGGCCGGCGCCGACACGACGATCGTGCTCTCCGACCGCGACGGCGTGACCCTGCTCGACGTCAACGACGATATCCCGGGCGGCAGCACCCTCGACTCGCAGATCGAGTTCACGCCCGACATCGACGGCTTCTACTTCCTCCAGGTGAAGAACACTGGCGATATCGGCAATCAGTTCATTCGCTACGACCTGGTGCTGCTGCTGTGCGTGCCCGGCCAGACCGACTGCGGGCGGGCGACCGTTGCCGGAACCCCTGTCATCCCGATCACACCGCTGCCCACGGGCACGCCCGGCCGCGATTTCAACCTCGATCTGACGAGCACGCCGCGCCCGACCGTGACGAACACGCCATAGCGGCGGCGCTCCCGCGACAGTGACCAGGGAAGCGTACCGGCGCACGCGATGTACACTGCCACTCGGGATGATAGCCGCGAGCTCGAGGCCCTGATCGGCCAGCTGGCCGATCAGGCTAGCTCGCGGTCGGCGACTTCGCCGGGCGAGGCGACGGCTGCGGCCTTCGTCAATGGGCGGCTGCGCCGGACCGGCATGGGCGTGGCCACCTACGAGCTGCGGGCGTCGCCGCGGCTGGGCGGGGTCTACCTGCTCTTCGGGGCCCTCGGCCTGCTGGCCGCCGCCCTCGCCCTGGCCTTCCCGCTGCTCTCCCTGCTCCTCGCGCTGAATCTGCTCGGCTGGGTCGCCCTGGACAGCTTCGGGGTGCCCACACCGCCTATCGGGCGGCGGCGGGCCAGCCAGAACATCGTGGGCACCCGGGCCGTGGCCGGGGCGGCGGGCCTCAAGCCCATCCCACCACGCTGGCGTGTGGTGCTTATGGCGCCCCTCGACGCGCCGCAGGTCAGGCTCGGCCTGGCGGCCCTGGCCGGCCCTACGCGGGGCGCCGCGCTCGCTCGCCTCGCAGCGATCGCCCTGGTGGCGGCCGGCGCCGCCGCCCTGCTCCTGCGCAGCCCATGGTGGCTCGTCGGCCTGCCCGGCGCGCTGGGCTGCCTCCTGGTAGCGGTCGCGTCGATTATGCCGCCCACCCCCGCCCCCGCCGACGGCGGCGTGGCCGCGCTGGCCACGATGGTGACGGCCGCCCAGCGTATCGAGCAGCTCGAGCGGGTCGAGCTGTGGGCGGTGGCCGTCGGCGCCGCCGGCACCGACCCGCGCGGGGTGACCACGCTCTTGCCCCGCTACCCCTTCGACCGGGCGCGCACGCTCTTCATCGCCCTCGAGGACCTTGCCGGGGGCCAGGTGGTCTACGCCACCCGCGAGGGCGCGTCCGGCCCCGCCGACGAGCTGCTGCTGCGCCTGGCGGCCGCCGCCGACGCGGCCGACCCCCTGATCGACGCAGAGCCGCGCCCCCTCGAGGTGCCGGGGCGCCTGGCCGCCCCCCTGCGCCGCCACGGCTACCGCGCCCTCACGATCCTGGCCCGGCCCGCCCCCGGCGCCCGGCCCGACCTGGTGGCCTCGCTCGACCCGCGTCTCGTCGAGCGGGCCGCCCGCATGGTGGTGGCCATAGTGCGCCGCCTCGAGGCCGAGGCCTAGAGTGAGGGATGAGGGATGAAGGCCGTGAGGGTGGGCTTGCGCATCGTGGGCGAGGGTGGTAGGATCACGGGGCCCCGGCTGTTCGTGGGTGGGCGCGTGTTTTGAGCCAACACGGTTTCAATGGGAGCTTTGCTCTAACGAGTTGAGCTATGCGGCGGGCCGCAGATGCTCACAGGCGGGCACCCACCTGCTTAGTGCAGGTTCGAAACTGGCCCATTGACGGCAGCCCGGGGCGCCCTGCCCTCCGAGAACCCTATGCTCTATCTGCTCTACGGCCCCGACGAGGTAGCCCGCAGCGAGGCCCTGGCAGCCCTGATGGCGGGCTTACCTCGCGACGTGGCCGACCTGAACACCTCCCGGCTCGACGGGCGCCGTCTCAAGCTCGAGGCCCTCGTCGCCGCCTGCGAGGCCTTCCCCTTTCTGGCCGACCGCCGCCTTGTGATCGTCGCCGACGCCCTCAAGCATGTCAAGGCCGGCAAAGACCGCGAGGAGCTGCGCGCGTACCTCGAGCGGGTCCCCCCCATCTGCGATCTGATCTTTGTCGAGCGCGAGGACGTGGACCGGCGCAGCGTGCTCTTCACCTACCTGAAGAAGGCCGGCCAGGTGCGCGAGTTCCTGCCCCTCGAGGGCGGCGAGCTGCTGCGCTGGCTGGCCGAGCGGGCCCGGCGCCTGGGCGCGAAGCTCGAGCCCGCCGCCGCCCAGCGTCTGGCCGAGCTGGTCGGCAACGACACCCGCGCCCTGCTGACCGAGCTCGAGAAGCTGGCGACCTACGCGGGCAAGGGCGGCGCGGTCGGCCCCCAGGCCGTCGACCTGCTGGTGCAGGACCGGCAGGAGCAGAACCTGTTCGCCTTCATCGACGATCTCGGCGCCCGCCGCATGGGCCCGGCCCTGCGCGGGGCCCGCGCGCTGCTCGAGGATGGGCAGGCGCCGACCTACGTGCTCTTTATGCTCGCCCGCCAGGTCCGCATCCTGATCGGCGTGCAGGATCTGGCCGGGCGGCGCATGCGCCCCGACGAGATCGCCGCCGAGCTGGGCCAGAAGCCCTTTGTGGTGCGCAAGGCCGTCGACCAGGCCCGCGGCTTCGCCCCGGGCGAGCTGCGGCGCGTCCACGACCGCCTGCTCGAGCTGGATGTCGCCACCAAGACGGGCCGCATCCAGGCCGAGACGGCGCTCGAGCTGTTTGTGGCCGAGGTCTGCCAAAAGCGATAGGGGCGACGCAAGCGCCGCCCCTATCACCGCTCACAATACTCTGAGCTAGGCCCTGGCCGCCGTCGCGTTGAGCTTCTTCATCAGGCGCGACTTGCGGCGGGCGGCGTTGTTCTTGTGGATGATGCCCTTGACGGCGGCCTTGTCGAGGGTGCTGATGGCCTCGCGGATGGTCGCCTCGTCGGGCTTGCCGCTGAAGATCGACTGCTCGGCCTTCTTGACCATGGTCTTCACGCGCGAGCGGTAGACCGTGTTGCGCTGGTGCTTGCGCTCGTTGCTGCGGATGCGCTTCTTCGCTGACTTCGTGTTCGCCAACGTGGGGCTCCTCAGATATAATCTGTGTCTGGTGCTGTGTGACAAGTGACGAGCGACGAGGGGTGTGCTCGTCGCTCAACTAGCGGGGAAGTATATCACAGGAGCCCCTTCCGTGCAACTCTCTGCGCTGCTGCGCCGCGCCCGTGCGGGCGCCCTGGGCAGCAGCCTGATCGTAATGGGCGGCTTTGTGCTTAGCCGCGCCACGGGCGTGCTGCGGGACATCGTGGCCACTTATTTCTACGGCACCACGGCCGAGGCCGCGGCCTACCGGGCGGCCTTCTCGATCGTCGATCTGCTCTACCTGGTGATTATCGGGGGGGCCCTGGGCAGCAGCTTCATCCCCGTCTTCATCGAGGTCTGGGAGCGCGACGGCCAGGCGCGGGCCTGGCGCCTGGCCAGCGCGGTGGTCACCTGGGCCCTGCTGCTGCTGGCTCTGGCGAGCGCCGCCCTCTTTGTGGCCGCGCCGTGGCTGGTGCAGGCCCTCTACGGGGGGCAGGGCTTCGACCAGGCCACCCTCGAGCTGACCGCGTCGCTGACCCGTCTATTCCTGCTCTCGCCGCTGCTGCTGGGCCTGGGCGGGCTGGCTATGGCCGCCCTCAACGCCCGCGACCGCTTCGCCCTGCCGGCCCTGGCGCCCTCGGTCTACAATCTGGGCATCATGGCGGGCGCCGCACTCGGCCCGGCCCTCGGCGTCGGCATCTGGGGCATGGCCTGGGGCGTAGTGGTGGGCGCGCTGCTCTACCTGCTGGTGCAGCTCCCCGGGCTCGCCGCGATCGGCATGCGCCTGCGCCTTGGCCTGGGGCGCGGCGTGGCCGAGGTGGGCCGGGTGGCCCGCCAGATGGGGCCGCGGGTGCTCGGCCAGGGCGCCGCCCACATCAGCGTGGTGGTGACCCTGTCTCTGGCCGCGCGCCTGCCTGAGGGCACCGCCAAGGTGGCGGGCCTGGGCTATGCCCTCCAGCTCATGCTGCTGCCCTACGGGATCTTCTCGCTGAGCCTGAGCCAGGTGGCCTTCCCGCGCCTGGCCCGCCTGGTCGCCGAGGGCCGCCGTGACGAGCTGGCCGCCGATGTGCGCCGCACCCTGGCGACCATCCTCTGGCTGACCCTGCCGGGGGCCGCGGCTCTGCTGGCCCTGGGCTTCCCCGCGGCCCGCGCCCTCTTCGAGCGCGGCGCGTTCGACGCTGTCTCGCTCACCTACACCGTCAGCGCCCTGGCCGGCTACGCCCTGGCCCTGCCGGCCTTCGCCGCCTCCGAGATCTTGATCCGCAGCTTCTACGCGATGCAGCGCACCTGGACCCCCGTGCTGGTGGGCCTGCTACAGGTGGCGGTGAACCTGGGCCTCGGCTTCTCGCTTCTGCGGGCGGGCCGTGATGTCGGGGCTCTGGCGCTGGCCTTCAGCGTGGCCAACAACCTCGAGTCCCTGCTGCTCTTCGGGCTCCTCGGCGTGGCTCTGCCGGGCATCTGGCGCGAGCGCGGGCTGTGGCGCACCATCGGGGCCTCGGCCGTCGCCGCGGCGGCTATGGGCGCCCTGCTCGTCGCCCTTGGCGCCGCCTCGCGCGGGCTTGTCCCGGCCCTTGGCGCCGCCCACCCCTACGAGTGGACGCGCGACCTGCCCGCGCTGCTGGCCTGGCTCGCCCTGGCGGGGGCGGCGGGGGCGGCGATCTACCTGGCGCTCAGCGCGCTGCTCGGCGCGGCGCCGGCGCGCGCGGCCCTCGCGCGGCTGCGCCGCGGCGCGTGATGCGTGACCCGTGTGCTGGCCCGGTCACGGGCCACGGCATAGCACGGCCGAAGCCAGGCGGCCCGCTACCGCCCCAGCAGCCGCTCGTAGAGCGCGCGGAACCCGTTCCCCAGCTGGTCGTAGCCGAAGCTCTTTACCACCTTCTCGCGCCCGTGCTCGCCGAAGCGGCGGCGCAGGGCGGCGTCCTCGCCCAGGGCCCGCACCCGCTCGGCATAGCCCGGCACGTCGTCGCGGGCGACCAGGAAGCCGTTGTCCCCGTCGTCTACCACCTCAGGTAGCGCCGAGATGTTGGTCGTCACCACGGGCCGCCCGCAGGCCAGGGCCTCGGCGGGCGCGATGCCGAAGCCCTCGAGGCGCGAGGGGAAGAGCAGGATGTCGCTGCTCTGGTAGGCCGCCACCAGCCCCGCGCGGTCGGGCGAGCCGATCGGCACCATGCGCGGGTGCGGCGGCGCCGTCTCCCTGCCCTGAAAGCCGCCGGTGTAGTAGAGCACATAGTCCGCCGGCAGCAGGTCCATGATCCGCGGCAGCAGCTCGAAGCCCTTGCGGCGCGTCCGGTTGCCGACGAACAGCAGCCTGATCCGCCCGTCGCTGGGCGGCAGACCGTCGTCGCGGCGGGCCAGCCCCGGCGTGGGCACGAAGACATCGGTGTCGATGCCGTCGAAGATGAGCGTGCTGTCGGCCCGCCCGTAGGTCTGCTCGACCTGCCGCTGGGTGAAGCGGCTTACGCAGACCACCGCGTCGGCGTAGGCCACCGAGAGCCCGTCGTAGCGCGACTCGACCAGCCGGTAGAAGAGGCGCTGGGCGAATGAGCTGTACGGCTGCAGGTCCGGGTCCGTGGTCAAGTGGTGTACGGTGGTGACCACGGGCAGCCCCGTGGCCTTGAAGCTGAAGGCGACCCGCGAGCGGCCCTGGACGATGTCGAAGCCGCGCCACCAGCCGTCCGGCATGGCCCGCGGGATCAGGTGGGGCAGGAAGTTGTAGATCTCGGGCAGCCGCAGCAGCTCGGGCCGCAGCCCCGCCAGCCGCGCCGCGCGCGCGATGTTCTGGATGCCGAAGTCTACGCCGCCGCGGCCGACCGGCGAGATGTAGAGGGGTCGAACTGACATAAAAATATTCGCTGCTTGCTATGTGACGACAGAGGGCAGATACGTTTGCCGCATAGGGATAGTGTCTGGCTCGGCCTCGTGGTAGGTCGACTCGGCGGCGGCGAAGGCGATCGCCGTGATCGCCTTCCCGCCAATGCTGCCGCTCGCACTGGGGCCGACCGCCTCCTGCATGGGGATGGAGCTGGCCGTTGAGATGCGGGCGCCCTTGATAAACTGCCCCGGCGGCACGGCGATCTCTATATCCAGGGTGTCGCCGGCGGCGGCCTGGCCCTGCTGGATGCGCCAGCGCCTGCCGGTGCGCCGTGTGGGGTTGGTGCCGGGGATGCTCTGCCAGTCGAGGATCTGCACGCTCAGGGGCTGGCTGCCGGTGAACGCTGTCTCGGTCCACGAGGTCACGGCCCAGGTCGCGCCGCGCCCGCTGCCCAGCGTCGCGCCCCAGACGGTCGAGGCGCCCGAGACGATCTGCCAGGCCGAGAGCCAGGCCGCCGTACCGTCGGCGAGGGTGCAGGCCAGGCAGAACCAGTGGTGCGAGAAGTCGCCGCCGCTGCCGCCCGGCACCGGTTTGATCGTCTGCATATCCAGGCGGGCCAGGCCGAGGGGTGTGCCGCCGCTGCTGCTGACCTCGGCCCAGTCGGCGTAGTAGTCTGAGAAGGCCTCGAAGGGCACACCGCTCACCGTGATGTTGCCCGATGAGATGGCGCCGTCGCCGCCCTCCGCGATCAGCTGCCCCTGCGGTGTGATCAGCAGATCTGTGAGCGCCAGCTCGGGGCTTGTGACCGTGAGGCGGTAGCGCTGGGCGGTGGTGTCGAGGCCCCATATGACGCTGACAGCGGGGTCGTCCTCGGCGACGAAGCTGTAGGTCGCCGTGGCGCTGTCGTAGCTGAGGGCGCCACGGTAGGTGCTGGTGGCGTGGGCCTGGGCGCCGGTAAAGCCCTGGCGCATCACCAGCAGCTCCTGGAAGTCGGGGCTGCTGAAGAGCGGCGGGGGGTTGTAGTCGGCGAGCGAGACGACATAGCCGAAGTCGTCGGCGTCCGTGGTGATCCGCCCGGCCAGGTAGCGCCACTCGAGGGCGACGAAGTTGCCGTGCGCGATATCGCTCGAGGGCGTAGCCGGCTTCCACCAGGTCAGGCGGTCGGCGGCGGCGGCGAGGCGGCGCGCGGCGGGCCACACGGCCCCGGCGGCGGCGAGGGCGGCCATCAGGCCAAGGAACTGGCGTCGGCGCATCGGAGTCCCTCCAGGTACAAGCCGTGGTCGGCTGATCTAGAAAAAGTCCGAGCTGAAGGGTACGAGTCCGGTGAAGGCCCGCTCGGCTAGGGTCAGGGCCTCGCGGACAGGGGCCGCGAGCATGCCGAAGGCGGCGGCGGTGCGGGGGCGTAGGTAGCGGCTATAGATCTGGGTGAGCACGCGCACATCGCAGCGCAGATCAGTGGGGGCGTCGGCGGCGAGGCGGGTGACCTGGCAGCGGCCGCCCTCGAAGGCGAGGGCGAAGACGCCCTGGTTGTCGCTGATCCAGTCGTCGGCCACGGCCATGGTCAGGCGGCCGGCGACCTCGCGGGGGAAGGCGTAGCCTTCGAGGGCGGCCGGCACATCGAGCAGGCGCAGCATAAAGTGGGGCTGGATGGCGCACTCCAGGGGGTCAGGGAAGAGCAGGTTGACGGGCGCGTCGGCGGGGGCGCGGAAGCGCGCGCTGGTCACCTGGTCCTGGTGGGCGGCGACGAAGACGAAGAGCTGGGCGCGGGCGGTCGGGTCGAGGGCGACCATCTCGCGGGCCTCGAAGCGGCGGCCGTCGCCGTCGGGCTCGAGGCGGAAGATCGTGTACGAGCGGCCCACGCCGTGCTCGTCGCGCCAGATATAGGCCTGCCAGGGGCGGCGCTCCCAGTCGTGCAGCACCTCGCGCTCCCACCAGGCGGCGTCGCGCACCAGGGGGCCGAAGCGGCCGCGCAGGGCGCCCCGGTAGATGCGGTCGAGCTCGTCGATCTGCGCGGGGCCGGCGGCGAAGAAGCGCCCCTGCGCGGCGGCCCTGAAGGGGGCGAAGAGCGACG
>JAAXUL010000780.1 GCA_013336035.1 Chloroflexales bacterium | reverse complement strand
AGACGGTAAAGCTGGCTGAACCATATTCTACAGGAAGATGCCTGGTCTATATCCCCGGGATCAGGCGGTTGCGAAAGGCGTCGGCGAACAAGAGATGATCCCTGCGCACGATCGCCGCGTAGCGCTCGCTGAAGTCGACGAGAGCCGTCACGAAATCGGTCTCGCGGCCGTCGAGCACCCCGTTGATCGCGGCCTCGGTGCAGTACGGCACCAGGGTCTGGTCGCTGGCGTCGTCCGAGCAGCAGTGGATCTTGGCAATACAGCGCCCCAGGAGCTCGACCACCTGCAGGATATCGTCCATATCGTTGATCTCGTCCCACTCGAGGCCAGCCGTGTACGGGCTCACCTCGGCGACATACATGCCGCGCCCATTGAGCGTGGTGTAGCCGAGCAGCGGGTCGGCGTGAGACTGCAGAGCGCGCTGTGAGACGGCGGAGCGCTGGCCGTCGTGGAGAAAGTACTGCTTGACCTGCTCGTCAAGCACATAGAGGCTGGGGGCGGCGGGCTTGGCCTCTTTCAGCGAGATGAGGATGTCATTCTCGAGGGCCTGGTTCTCACCCTCGATGAGCACACTATAGAGGTTCAGGCCAGCGCTGCCGATCCCCAGGCCCCGACGCTTGATGATATCCTTCACCTCGTAGGCCAGCGCCGCGCGGCGCTTGCCGCTGGGGATCGTCTCGTAATAGCCCTCGAGCGCCGCCTTCACGCTGGCGTATGACGCTGCGTCGAGGTCGGAGCCTTGCCTGCCCCTGATCAGGCGGCGGTCGCCATCCACGATCGTGGTCTCGGCCTCGAGCAGGCTCACGCGGGTGCGCAGGCGGGCCTGCCGCAGAACATCCAGGAGTTTGCCGCTCGTGTTGGCCAGGGTCAGCGCAAAGTCGGCGTCTTCGCCGGCGGCAAACCGGGAGACCTGGTGGGCGTAGCCGCGGGCCCCGCTCGCGAGCACCTCGCGGATCTCGGCGTCGCTCATCGCCTTCTGGTAGCCGATCAGCGCCAGGCTAACCAGAAAGCGCTTGACATCCCATGTGAATGGGCCTACGTAGGCCTCATCGAAATCGTTAACGTCAAAGACCAGAACTCCGGAACTGTTCATGTACGTACCGAAGTTTTCGGCGTGCAGATCGCCCTGGATCCACACGCGGCTCGTCTGCTGATTGAGGAAGGGGTCCTCATCGCGCGAGACGTCGGCGAAGAACAGGGCCGCGCTGCCGCGATAGAATGCGAAGGCGCTACTGGCCATCTTGCGGAACTTGCCGCGCCATGCGGCCGGGTCGCCTGCGATGATCTGGGCATAGTTTTTGGTGAACGACTCGACGATGAACCGCTGCCTGTCTGCCGCCGATGTATCGTGGATCAGGTCGGTGAGCCGGGTCATGGATGCCTCTCCCCTTGCTGAAATGGTCTGCTACGGTGACACCAAATAAGGCTGCGCCAGAGAGGGTCTCAGAGAGGGCTTGCCCTGGCTGAAAACCTCTTGCGGGCCTACTGTGTGCCGCAAGCGGGGCTTGCAAGCATCTAGCTGAGCAGGGCGAGCGTATGGCGGGCGATCTGCAGCTCCTCGTCGGTCGGGATCACCCAGGCCGAGGTCCGACTAACGGCCGTGCTGATCCGCGGCCCACGCTCGCGGTTCGCCGCCTCGTCCAGCTCGACCCCGAGCCAGGCGGCGTCGCGGCAGACCCGGGCCCGGATCTCGGCCGCGTTCTCGCCGATGCCGGCGGTGAAGATCAGGCCGTCGAGCCCGCCCATCGTCGCCGCCAGGGCCCCCAGCTCGCGCCCGATCCGGTAGACGAAGTAGTCGATCGCCAGGGCGGCGCGCGGCTCGGCGCTGGCCTGCAGCTCGCGCATATCGTTGCTGACCCCCGAGATGCCGAGCAGGCCGGAGCGCTTGTAGAGCAGCGCTTCGATCGCGGCGCGGTCCATGCCGTGCTCCTGCATCAGGTACAGCAGCACGCCGGGGTCGATCGCCCCGCAGCGCGTGCCCATGGGCAGACCGTCGAGGGCGGTGAAGCCCATGGTGCTATCCACCGCGCGGCCGTCGCGGATCGCGCACATGCTGGCGCCGTTGCCCAGGTGCGCGACCACTACCCGCCCCCCGGCGATTTCGGGCGCCACCTCGGCCAGGGCCCCGGCGACGTACTCGTACGAGAGGCCGTGGAAGCCGTAGCGCTGCACCCCTTCGCTGTGCAGCTCATCCGGGATGGCGAAGCGGTCGGCGATCGGCGGGCGCCGGCGATGGAACGCCGTGTCGAAGCAGGCCACCTGCGGCACGCCCCGCAGGAACGCGGCCGCGGCCCGGATGCCGGCCAGGTTATGGGGCTGGTGCAGCGGCGCCAGCGGCACGAACCGCTCGAGGTCGTTGAGGATCGCTTCGTCGATGACCAGGGCCTCGCTGTAGGCCAGGCCGCCGTGGACAACGCGGTGCCCGACGCCGAGCAGCCCGGCCTCATCGAGCTGCGGGTCGAGCCAGGCGACCAGGTGCTCGAGCGCCGCGGCGTGGTTGGTGCCAGGCTGGCCGGTCGCCCAGCTCGTCTCGTGGATGACCTGGCCCTGCGGGTCCTTGGCGACGAAGCGCGGCGCGGTGCCGATGCCCTCGATCAGCCCCTCGAAGCGGCGGGTCAGCGCGGCCTCGGCGCTAGTATCGAAGACCTCGAACTTGATGCTGGACGAGCCGGCGTTTAGGACAACGATTGACTTGCCCATGGATTACTGCGCCTCCCCGCCGATCTGCTGGCGCCGGGCGGCGGTAAGCAGCACGGCGACGGCGCACGAGGCCATGCGGGTGCGCACATTGTCGGCCCGGCTGGTCAGGATGATCGGCACGCGGGCGCCCAGCACGATGCCCGCGGCGTCGGCCCGGGCCAGGTAGATCAGGTTCTTCGCCAGCACATTGCCCGACTCAAGGTCGGGCATCAGCAGAATGTCGGCCTGGCCGGCGACCGGCGAATCGATCTTCTTCGTCTTCGCGGCGTCCAGGCTGATCGCGTTGTCGAGCGCCAGGGGGCCGTCGAGCAGGCCGCCCTTGATCTGGCCCCGGTCGGCCATCTTGCAGAGCGAGGCCGCCTCGGTGGTGGAGGGGATGTCGGGGTTGATGGACTCGACGGCCGAGAGGATGGCCACCTTCGGCTGCTCGACGCCCAGGGCCTGGGCCAGCTCGATCGCGTTCTGGCAGATGTCGCGCTTGGTGATCAGGTCGGGGGCGATGTTCACCGCTCCGTCGGTGATGATCAGCAGCTTATTGTAGGTGGGCACATCCATGATGAAGGCGTGGCTGATGCGCCGCTTTGTGCGCAGGCCGCGCTCTTTGCTCACCACCGCCTTGAGCAGGTCGTCGGTGTGCAGGCTGCCCTTCATCAGGGTCGCGGCCTCGCCCGCGCGCACCAGATCGACAGCCGCGACCGCGGCCTCCTCCGGGTCCTCGACGTCGATGATCCGGTAGGGGCTCAGGTCGAGGCTGTGCTTGCAGGCCACCGCGCTGATGGTCTGCGCGGGGCCGATAAGGATCGGCGTGATCAGGCCGGCGGCGGCCGCGTCGAGCGGCCCCGTTAACGAGACTTCGTCGCAAGGGTAGACGACCGCGGTGACGACCGGCCCTTTGCCTTCGGCGGCGCGCATCAGCATGCCGTAGCCGTCGAAGGTGTCCTCGATGATGATCTGGTTGACTGTGCCGGTTTGGCTGGACATAGCACGCTCCTCTTGTTGATGGGTGGGATTGCGGGGAGGGCATAGCCCTCCGGGAGGCGCTCTCGCGATGGGATCGGGGCCTGAAGCCAGGCCAGGATCAGGGCGCCAGCAACGAGCGCCGGCGCCCTGAAGCCGCCGTGCGGGTGCGCGCAGCAAGGGTGTGGGGCTGGGTGGGGTGTGGGGTGGGATGGGCCGCGGTGACTACACGGTCGGCACGAAAACTACTATTTGTCGTATTCTACTATATCGATGCCGTATTCAGACGCGATAATACATTACAGATAGATCATAATTAGCGCGTTGATGCCTCCGCTAAAAGGCTCTGGAAGCGAGCGGATCGGCAGCGGCCCCAATATAGCGCCGAGGATGATGCGGTGCCAGTTCGCCAGCGTATGCGGGTGCGATTTCGAAAGTCAACAGCTTCCCAATCCCGAGGAGGATCATGGTGTAGGCCATTTCGCCTACCTCAGTGCAGGACGAATTGCTCAGGCGCCCCGCTCGCGCCAGGTGTACAACCATGACGGGCAGATCCGCCCGCGCGGCGATGAGACGCCGGGCGCGTTCGTCATCTGC
>JAAXUL010001577.1 GCA_013336035.1 Chloroflexales bacterium | reverse complement strand
GGGGAGGAAGCCGGCGGGGAGGAAGCCGGCGGGGAGGAAGCCGGCGGGGAGGAAGCCGGCGGGGAGGAAGCCGGCGGGGAGGAAGCCGGCGGGGAGGAAGCCGGCCGGCAGCTCCTGGGCGGACTGGGCCGCGGCGCTCAGGGGCTGGTCCAGGTCGAGATACGACGAGTAGACCCTGGTCAGGTCGCGGTGGAGGGTCATACCGACGCCGGGCTGGCCGCTCAGGGTGACGGTCACGCGGCTGCCGGGGCCGACTGGGAAGCGATACCAGCGCTCCTGGTAATCACGGTTGATGCTCTGGCTCTCGGTACCGGCCCTGACGCTTCCGTCCGCCACGAGGTCGATCGCGCGGGCATTGGTCCAGAGGTCGTTGGTGGCGATAGGCGTGCAGGTCGAAAACTCTGAGCTGTTCCCATCGGCGTCCCTGGCGATAGCGCTGAACCACTGGTCTGCCAGGGTCAGGTCAGTAAGGCTCAGATAGAACGAGCCGGCGGCGGACGTCTTCGTCATCTCGGCGGAGGCGAGGAAGGTCTCGCCCTCGCCGGGGCCGCTCAGGCGCGAGCCATCGCTAGTGGGGCTCAGGTTGCACTTCTCGCTGGCGTAGAGCTCGATGGTGTACTTGCCGGGCGGGGCGTCGAGGGTGCCGGAGAGATCAATGCTGGTCGTGCCGTCCGTGGCGGCGAGCGCAGGGACGTTCAGCAGGTTATTGGCCCCGGTATCGCCGTCGCCGGGGTCGTTGGGGGTCGCCCCATCGCCGCCGAGGTCGACAGCGATGCCGCCGTTGCGGAAGATGCTGTTGCGGCTGATCTGGTTGCCGGTGCCGGCGCTGACGCGCACGCCGGGGCCGCCGTTGGCGGTGATAGTGTTAGCGGTGATGATATTGCCGCCGGTGCCGCCCGCGGCGATGCCGGCGCCGCCGAAGCCGCTGATGGCGAGGCCCCGGACTGTGCTGCCGCCCGCGAGCGCCAGGCCGTCGCCCGCCAGGCCATTGCCACTGATCGTGACGGGGCCGCCCGGCTGGCTGAGGCCATCAACGATGGTCGGGCCGCTGAGCGCGGGCAGGGCCGCGGTGGGCGTGATCGTCAGCTGGCCGGCGGGCAGAGCGAAGGTGATCGTATCGGGGCCGGGGTGGCTGTTAGCGCCCTCAAGCGCCTTGCGCAGCGAGCCGGCGCCGCTGTCGGCGTTGGTGGTGACGACGAGCTCAGCCACTGTGGGCACGCGCTCGAAGGCGCCGATGTCGCAGGCCGGGCCCTGGGGGCGCGCGGTGCCGCGCTGGTCGGCGGGGCAGGGGCCCGACTCGCCGTGGTCGATGGCGGGGCTGGCCTCGGCGAGGGCGTGGGTGAAGGTCGGGCCGCCATTATCGGCGAGGGGCAGCACGCCGGGGTCCGCGGCGACCTGGTCGGTGGAGCCGTTGGCGCTGCAGCCGCCCGCGGTCGCTAGCAGGTGGTAGCCGCGCGTCGTGAGCGCGCCGGTGTCGCTGACGGCGCAGTCGGCGCTGCCGTTGCCGGCGATGATCGAGCCGCCGTAGCTGAGGCTGCCGCCGCGGGTGAAGACGGCGCCACCGCGGCCGGCGCCGGGCTGGCCGTTGCCGAAGCCGAAGCTGCCGGGGCCGCCAAGGCCGCCGGCGACCGTGTTGGCGGCGATGGTGCTGCTCGTGATCGAGACGCT
>JAAXUL010001576.1 GCA_013336035.1 Chloroflexales bacterium | reverse complement strand
GGTTGTTCTTTGCCAACGGTGGGCTGGCGAAGCCAGCCCACCGTTGGCAAGTAAGTAGCTACGCTATGACAGCTTCCCCCCAGCGCGCGGCTCCGACGATCAGGTCGCTGGAGCTGCGCGAGATCACCAAGCGCTTCCCCGGCGTGGTCGCCAACGACGGGGTCAGCCTCGAGGTGCGCGCCGGCGAGATCCACGCCCTGCTGGGCGAGAACGGCGCCGGCAAGAGCACCCTGATGAAGCTGCTCTACGGGCTCTACCAGCCCGACGCCGGCCAGATCCTGATCAACGGCGAGCCGGCGCGCATCGCCTCGCCCCAGGACGCGATCGGGCGCGGCATCGGCATGATCCACCAGCACTTCATGCTCGTGCCCTCGCTCACCGTGGCCGAGAACGTCGCCCTGGGCCTGCCCACGCGCGACCTGCGCCTCGACCTGGCCGCGGTCAGCGCCGAGGTGCGCCGCCTCGCCACGACCTACGGCCTGCAGGTCGACCCGCAGGCCCCGATCTGGCAGCTCTCGGTCGGCGAGCAGCAGCGCGTCGAGATCATCAAGGCGCTCTACCGTGGCGCCGAGCTGCTGGTGCTCGATGAGCCGACCGCGGTGCTGACCCCGCAGGAGGTCGGCGACCTGTTTCGCATGCTGCGCCAGATGCGCGAGGAGGGCCGGGCGCTGATCTTTATCTCGCACAAGCTGCACGAGGTGCTGGCCCTGTGCGACCGCGTGAGCGTGCTGCGCGACGGCCGCCGCGTCGGCACCTTTCCCACCGCCGGGCTGAGCCGCGCCGACCTGGCCCGCCTGATGGTCGGCCGCGAGATGGCCCCGCCCCACGTCCACGAGGGCGGCGCCCCGCCCGCCGGCCCGCCGCTGCTGGTGATCGAGGGGCTGTCGGCCCGCGGCGACCGCGGCACGCCGGCCCTGCGCGAGCTGAGCCTCGAGCTGCGCGCCGGCGAGATCGTCGGCCTGGCCGGCGTCTCGGGCAATGGCCAGCGCGAGCTGTCCGAGGTGCTCGCCGGCCTGCGCGCGCCGACGGCCGGGCGCATGCTGCTCGACGGCCGCCCCCTGGCCGGCGGCCCCGCCGAGCGGATGCACCAGGGCCTCAGCTACATCCCCGAGGAGCGCATGCGCGACGGGGCGATCATGGAGTTCAGCGTCGAGGAGAACCTGATCCTGCGCGACCACACCGCGCCGCCCTACGCCCGCGGCCCGCTGCTCGACTGGCCGCAGATCGGCGCTACCTGCCGCGAGCTGATCGCACGCTTCGGCGTGAAGACGCCCTCGCCCCAGACACTGATCAAAAGCCTCTCGGGCGGCAACATCCAGAAGGTGATCATGGCCCGCGAGCTGGGGCGCAACCCGCGCCTCTTGATCGCCGCCCAGCCCACGCGCGGCGTCGACATCGGCGCCACGGCCTACATCCACCAGCTGCTGCTCGACCTGCGCCGCCACGGCTGCGCGATCCTGCTCATCTCAGAGGACCTCGACGAGATTATGGCCCTGGCCGACCGGATCGCGGTGATCTATGCCGGCCAGATCGCCGCCGTGCTGCCGCGGGCCCAGGCCAGCGCCGAGCAGCTCGGCCTGCTGATGGCCGGAGCGCAGTGAGTGAAGAGTGTGCTAGAGTTAAGCTCCAGAGGAGCATCTGGCCCTCACCCCCTGCCCCTCTAGGCGAGGG
>JAAXUL010000149.1:11182-11975 GCA_013336035.1 Chloroflexales bacterium | reverse complement strand
CCCAGGACCGCCGCGAGTTCGCGCACGCTCATGCCTGCACTGCGCCTCGCGTCGGCGATGCGGCCGCCGACCAGGAGATCGACCGCGTTTGCTGCCGCTACCCGTGTGGGGGATGCTCCGTTCGGAGCGGTCATTTACAACCCTCCCAGATCGAGCCGTTGCTGCTCAGGCGCATCCAGGTCGCTCCCGGTGAGGGCGCGGTACTGAGCACGGATAAATGCGACGCAGTCGTCGTACTGCGCGGCCGGCAGATGGTCGTACTTCGCCAGCTGGTAGCGCTTCTTCACGGCGACCCAGCAGGCCGCCCGAGCTGCGCCGGGCGAGAGACGCGAATCGGCGGCAGTGGCCGCGTCAGCCCACGATTGCACCAGCTGGTAGATGTAGCCGCGCTGCTCGCGCGAGATCGCCGGGCTGCTTTCCGCCGTCGGCGCTGCGGTGCGCATCTGGTCCTCGAGCGCCTCGACCCGCGCACGCAGCGCGGCCATCTCGTCGTGCATCTCGCGCCAGGCCTGTCGCGCGCGGTCCTGGCTGTGCTCGATCTCGTCCTGACGCTCGGCGAGCACCGTGAGGGCGGTATCGACCCGGCCCAGATCATCCAGATCCTCGATCGCACTGCTCTGCTCAGGCAGACCAGTGAGGTGGCTGAATGCGGCGTGGACTTCGCGCACCAGGTAGGTCTGGAAGTGCATCAGCCGCGCCCGCATTGCCTCGTTGATACGTGCGGCGTTGACGCCCAGCAACCAGGCAGAGACCTTCTCCAGCTCGATGAAGGTCTGAAGCTGCTGGCCGCCGG
>JAAXUL010000149.1:0-11172 GCA_013336035.1 Chloroflexales bacterium | reverse complement strand
CGCTTCGGTCACGGCGGGTCGGAGCACTTTCATGGGGAAGCGACCCAGGCCGGTTGACAGCACGGCATGATTGCGGAGGCGGCGCTGCTGCGCCGAGCGCACGAGTGAGAGCGCTGCGCAGATGTCGCGAATGCTCAGGTACACCTGACCGTTGTCGCGCCGGACGGCCAGCACAACGCTCTCCAGCAACGTGACGGGGAGTTGCTCGGCGAGGCGGTAGACGGGGATGTCGTCCTCTGGCTCGTCGCCCTGAGAAGAAATCAGCATCGGCTTACCCTGTGTCGTCATTCTGACGACACTATAATCGATGCGTACATCTGTGTCAAGTCGTCAGGACGACGACAAGGGGAATAACTATGTACCCTCCTTGTCACCCCATAGGGCACAGCAAGCGACCTGTACTGCAATACATCCTCGACAGGATCTGCTGTCGTTTAGTCATGCTGATGCTGTGAGCGCTGCAGCCCGTGGCCGCCACACGGCCGGCACGGTCTCGCGCTCTTGTCCGTCGCTATTGGGGCTGAAGATGTTGCCCCGCTGCACCACCGAGAGAATGCGCCGTTCATCGGCGATCAGGCCGAAGTACACCGTGAGGTACTGGTCCGCCTCGGGCACACTCTGGGCACGGACGATGCAGTAGTCAGCCCGATACTGACCTTGCTCGAAGACACGGACGCGGCGCTCGTAGCGACGTTGGGGGTCGCGTCGAAGGCGATACACCCGGCCAGGATAGAGGCCGCTCGAGACGTCAAGAAAGCCCTGGCGCTCCAGCAGCGCGTGCTGTGGCCCGAGGAACAGGCGCAGGGTGTTCTCGGCGCGCTGGGCGGGGGTTAGCCCATCGCCCAGATCGCGTTGGTCGCCGATGGCCAGGATCTCGCGGTTGGATGTGCCTGGCTGTGGCGCTGATCGTCTGGTCGCTCCGCGCCCGATCAGCTCCTCGGCGAAGTGGAGCGGCGGCTCGCCGGCGAGGGGAACGCCAGCCTGCCGACAGAACGAGGCGGCGAGGGTGTAGCCGCCCCAGTCGCCGATGGGCGCCGCCCGCGAGCCCAGCGTGACCGGGTGGCAAGCGGCGAAGGCGATGGCGGCCGTCGCGGTCGTGTCGGTCGTACCGGTCGCCTGGAGCAGCACCAGGTGGTACGGCTCGTCGCTGACCGTGATGCGGGCCTCCTGGATACCCCAGCCGCCCTCAGGCACGAACTCGCGCAGCGGCGCCCAACGGGTACGCGTGGCGCCAACGTAGGGATGTTCGGTGCGGTAGCGGGGCATTGCCGCGCCAGCAGGCGAGCCGAGCAGGGCCTGGGCCGCGTCCGTGTGCTTGCAGCCGCGGGGCACACGCAGGCCGGCATCGCTGTGACCGGCGGCAACCGCGCGGCGGGCAGCGGCGTTGCGGGCATTCTGCTTCCATCCCGTGCAATCACAAGAGAGCACCGTCTCGCCGGTGAGGGCCCTGGCCCGGTCGAGGAGCACGCGGTACCAGCGGTCAGGGCTCGAGGGCGACTGGATCGCCAGCACCAGGTCAAAGTCGCCGTTGCGGAGGCTGCGCGCCATAAGTCACCTCGTGGAGAAGGGCCGAGGTGTGGCACCACACCTCGGCCCAGCGCTGCTGCTACCCGCCGGTGACGGCGTTGAGGATGAGGATGTCGGTCGCCTTCAGCGGATCGATGCGCAGGGCGGGGATAACCTCGCCGTCGGGGTGGCCGCGCTGCACCTCGGCGGTGAGCCGGCCCGCCAGCTGGTGGGCGGTCACGATCCGCTCGGCGTGGGCCAGGGCCCAGCGCTCATCGGGCTCCAGCAGCTCGATCACGAGCTCGGGGGTCTCTCCGGGGGCCAGCGCCCGCAGCTGGGGGAAGACGATGGACGCGTCGCCGGCCTGGCCGAAGACCCGCACCTCGCGCGTGCCCGCCACCACCGCGCTGAACACGCCGTGTCGCACCCGCTCCGCCCATACCCGCGCCAAATCACCGCTCGTCGTCGTAGTCATACGCAGCCTCCTTCCGCTCATATGTTCCACTACTATCGTACACGCCTCGTGTGTCACCGAAGGTCACACTGGGCGACGACGCCGAAAATCTGATGGCGCCCCGCTGATGCGGCCACTACGCGGCCCGTCTCGGGCGCGGGGGCGGCTCGATGAGGGGGTAGCCACGGCGATCACCGACGGTGATGCACGCCTCAATCCGGGCGGCGATCCCGTCGAGGGCCGGCACACCCTGCTCGTACAGCTCGTCGATCAGGGTGCGCAGCTTTTTGACGTTGGCCGTCTCGCCGGTCGTCGGCTCAACCCAGCGGATCACGCGGCCGAGAACCTCCAGGGGCTCGCCGAGGCGGATGAGCAACGTACCCAACTCGTCGCGCCGGGCCTTCTTGCGCTCCTCCAGGGCACGCTCTTGCGGCTCGATCTCAGTGATCAGCTCCTGGGCGATGGCCGTCGCCGCGTCGCGGGCGCTCAGCTCGCCCGCCTCCCAGTACTGGTAGGGCGTGGCGGTCGCGGGCAGCGTGTCGGTCTCCTGCTCCATCTTGGGTTCCTTCGTTCAGGCTAGCCGCTCAGGCGGCCCAGGCATAGCTCGTGTCGAAGAGGTGGTCGGCCTCCTGGGCGATTCGCCCGTCGTCCTGCTCCTCGAGGCGCTGCCAAAGCGCCATCTCGACCCTGTCGTAGGGGCTCATTGGGTGCGGGTGCAGCTGGCGCGGTTGTCGCCGGAGGCGCGATGGTCGTCGCTGTGGTCGCTCGGTGGAGGCAGGCCGGCAGGTTGGGCGTGACCGCATCGGGGGCTCACCTTTCGTCTTCGCCAGAAGCGGGAAATGACGCCGCAGGACCGCACGCAGTGCGGTAGGTGCTTGAGCCAGGTGGGGGCTTCGCTGTCCAGCCAGGGCGCCGAACCGCTCGACGGCTACCGGGGATACCGCTCTGCCGAAGGCGCCCGCCCAGCGCGGAGGGTCGCCGCAGCGGGGGCGTATGGGCTGCCCGGTGGCGTGGCGCTCACAGATCTCGCACGACGAGAGGCCCACGGTTTGTACCGTGAGCCTCCGCCGACAGCGTGATCGCCAGGCTACACCTCGGTGGGCCGTGATGGTCGCGGGGCCGCGTCACGGTAGAGATGCTTCATGCCCTTGCGGGCCTTAAGCGCCTGCTCAGTCGCCAGCCAGTCTTGATCGTCCACGTGCGCCCGCCCCCGGCGCGGGGTGCTGAGCGCCACAGCGATCTCGGCCTGGTCGGCGTCGATCTGCTGCTGCCGCTGCCGGTCGCGGAGGTGCTGCTCGCTCAGCCAGCGCTTGGTCTGCTTCTCGCGGTTGCGGCAGGCGAACTCCTCGGGCTCGAGCTCCTGGCGGCGGGCATAGGCGAACAGCTCGCGGACGCTGCCCAGCTTCGGCGGGTACTTCGCCCATCGGCCCGGCGCGCCGTACCACCAGAGCTTTGCGTCGTACTCGGCCTCGAGTCGGTCTAGCTCGCGCTCCAGATCCTCGTCGGCCCGCCGCTCGTCGTCGTCGCGACCGGGCCGCAGCTCGCGCGGCTCGAAGCGGCCGTCGTCACTGTCGTCGCCAAGCTCGCTGTCCCACCAGGGCCGCTTCGGCGTGTCGGCCAGGGCACGCATGCGGAAGTAGCGGTGGTAGCCGGGCTGCTGCGCGCACGCCGGCGCCCGCCGAAAGCCAGTCGTATGCGCACTGTCAGGGCTGACGATGGCGATGACCGCCACACCCGTCGCTGTCTGCCCGTTGTGCGTGACCTGGACCAGGCGGATCTTGTGGCGGGGGAGACGGTCGGCCTTCTTGCGGGTGAGCAGGTCGTAGAAGCGCTCCGCTGGGGCAAAGCCGGTGAAGAGCACGTAGGCCAGGCGGCAGCTCGCGCTGATCTGCCCCTCGGGCACACACCTGCCGGTGACGCTGCGCCAGTAGATCCCGACACAGAAGCCGATCTCCCGGGTGGCGAGCTCACCGAGCTCCTTGAGCGTGTGACGGACGTACATTGTGATGCCGCTATCATGGGGAGCACGAAGGTATGCCATAGGAGGGCACCGATGACTATCCTCGACGGCTTCCAGACACTGCGCGTCCCCACCTCGGGCGCGGAGCTCCACGTGGCGCGCGCCGGCGCTGGCTCGCCCCTGCTGCTCCTGCACGGCTACCCCCAGACCCACGCGATGTGGCACCGCCTGGCCCCCCGGCTCGCCGCCGAGTTCACGGTCGTCGCGCCCGACCTGCGCGGCTATGGCGACAGCTCCAAGCCGCCGACCGACCCCGCGCACCTGGCCTACAGCAAGCGGGCGATGGCCCAGGATCTGGTCGAGCTGATGGACGCGCTCGGCTTCGCGCGCTTCGCCGTGGCCGGCCACGACCGCGGCGCCCGGGTTGTCCATCGGCTCTGCCTGGACCACCCAGAGCGCGTGGAGCGCGCCGCCGTGCTCGACATCGCCCCGACCTACACGATGTTCGCGACGGCCGACAAGGCCTTCGGCGACGCCTACTACCACTGGTTCTTCCTGAGCCAGCCCTACGACCTGCCCGAGCGGCTGATTGGCACAGACCCCGCCTACTACCTCTGGGCCAAGCTGCGCGCGTGGGGGCGCGATGAGGCGGCCTTCACGCCCGCGGCCCTGGCCGAGTACCAGCGCTGCTTCGCCGACCCGGCCGTCATCCACGCGAGCTGCGAGGACTATCGCGCCGCGGCGAGCATCGACCTGGTCCACGACGAGGCTGACCTCGGGCGCAAAGTAGCCTGCCCGCTGCTCGTGCTCTGGGGCGGCAAGGGGTTCATCGCGCGCCAGTACGATGTGCTGGCCGTCTGGCGCGAGCGCGCCGTGGACGTGCGCGGCCGGGCGCTCCCCTGCGGCCACTTTCTACCCGAGGAGGCGCCCGAGGAGACCTACGCCGAGCTCCGCGCGTTCTTCGGCGCGGCGCTCCCTGCGCCGTCGTCGGGGTAGTCCCATCGGGTAACGGCGGCCGTTCACGAAAGGATGCTATGCACATCCGTCCCGCTACTCCGGCTGACAGCGCGGCCCTCGCGGACATCCAGATTGCCAGCTACCGCACGGCCTACGCGCCGATCATGCCCGCGACCTACCTGGCGCAATTCTCCCACGCAGAGCAGACCGCGGACTGGAGGGAGCTCCTGTCCCAGCCAGGCGCCGACCGTCTCCTCGTCGCCGAGGATGTCCAGGCGCAGGTACTTGGCTACGCCCTCGGGCGCCTGGGACCCATCGCCCCGTGGGGGTATGGGGGCGAGCTGGTCGCGCTGCACGTGCGCCTGGCGGCCCAGCGCCGCGGGGTCGGCAGCCACCTCTTCGCCCATATGGTGGATCTGCTCGGCGCTGAGGGCGCCGGGTCGCTGATGCTCTGGACGCTGGCGCGCAACCCGGTGCGCGCGTGGTACGAGCGGCTCGGCGGGCAGTTGCGGGATGAGCAGCAGCTCGATATCGATGGGCACGCGGTGTGCGAGGTAGCCTTCGGCTGGCTGGCGCTTGAGCCGCTCCAGGTACTGTTTCGCGCCGCCGAGGGGCCGCGCCCACGCTGATCGTGACGGGGCGGGCGGTGCTCACCCAGGTCGTGCCGCACCTCCATCGGGCTGCGGGGCGGTAGCGGTCTGTCTCACCGCATCACCGTTCGGCGTTGATGGCGCAGCTCGCACCCGCGCAGCGCGGAGCGGCGCGGAGATCCCGCTATTGCGCTAGCCACGCGAGCGCGTCAGCCCGGCTCGGAAAGACCCCAAACGCGCGGCCGCGCTGCTCCTCGGCCAGCAGGTCGCTGAACCAGCGGCTGAGGGTGACCTCCCCGGGGAGGCAGACCACCGCGAGCCGGAGCTGGTAGTCCTGCAGCTTCTGCAGGATCGTCCCGGCCTCGCCCGAGCTCAGGTCGAAGAAGTGCGGGGTGAGGTTGGCGGCGTACAGGATGATTGCGCCGACGTGATGGGACCAGCACGCCTCAATCACCCGATTCACATCCGCGACGGTCGTCAGCAGGGGCTGCCCGGCTGGCCCCTCCACGGCCCCAATACCAGGCTCCGTAATCCAGTTCAGCTCCATAGGATAGTCCCTCCATCAGCCGCAGCGCAGGCACCGACCGGGTGCCGCCCTACGCCTCGAAGCTGACCTCGACCAGCGGGCTGCCCGCGACCCAGGCCTCCATGTCGAAGTGCTGGGCGCGAAACCAGCTGTTGCTGGCCATCACCGCCCCCATGATCCGCCTGCGCTCGGCCAGGTCGCTGATGATCAGCCCCCGCGCCGCCAGGTCAGCCCGGGCCCCCTCCTTGATGTGGAAGATGAAGTGGGGGTTGGCGCGCAGGTTGGCGAGCCAGTCGCGCGTGCCGGGCGTCCCGGTCAGGTAGACGCGCCCGTCAACCAGGAAGTACCAGAGCTCAATCCGCCGGGGCTGCCCACTTGTGCGCCCAACCGTCGTGATGTCACAGGTCAGCCCGTTCGCAGGCGCCTGCCGCACGGCTGCGTCCATCGGCGCGCTCCTCATCCTGATGTGCGGCACACCCGATGTGCCGACGCTCGCGCAAAGGTCAGGGCGATCCCGTCATTTTGCAGGTGGCCTCGATGTAGGCCATCGGGATGCTCAGGCTCAGCTCGCCCCGCTCCGCCGCCACGCGGTTCAGCGCCGCCTCCAGGGCGGTGAAGACCTTGGCGCGCGCATCGGGCGGGAGCACCGCCTTCCAGTCGTCGAGAAAGCCGAGCTTGATGAAGGCGTGGCGCAGCAGGGCGCTGCCGTCGGCGAAGCGCCACACCATCTGCTCTTCCACGACCCTGGTCACCTGAAACTGCGCCGCGGCCAGCTGCGCGCTGAGGCGGGCGACCGTCGTCCGGTGCGCAATGTGTGCCGCGAGACGTTCGCGCGCCTCGTGGTCGCCCAGCTCTTGCAGGATCTGGGCAAAGACGGCGTAGAACTCGTGCATATGGCCCTGGAGGTTGGTGGTGAGAGCGAGCGTGGCCCTGGGCCGCGCGACTCGCCGGCACTCGCGCAGCACCGCCTCGGGGTCGGCGAAGTTGTTGACGCCGAGGTTCGAGACGATCAGGTCGAGGTGCTGGTCGGGGAGGGGCAGCGTGGCCGCGTCGCCTGACAGGAGCACGACGTTGGGCACGCCCCACTGGGCGACCTTCTCGCGTGCGCGCTCAAGGGACGCCGCCCAGGGGTCGACGCCGTAGACGGTGCTGGCGGCGCCGAGCCGCTGGGCCAGCTCGAGCAGGGGAAAGCCCGTCCCGCAGCCGAGGTCGAGGACAGTGGCGCCGCGGCGGAGCGGGACGTGACGGAGCAGCAGGGCGCCGAACGGCGCCGACCAGAGCGGCAGCTCGTCGTAGATGGCGACCAGCGCCGGGTCGCTCAGGTCGGCGGCGAAGGTGAGGTAGTCGGGCTCGTCGGGGCGGTGCATCGTGCGATCTCCTGGGCGGCGGGGGCTCTTAACAGTCCTGGTCACGAGCCACTGGTGCGGCAGGTCGCTGGCGGCGATGGGGATGAGCGGCGTCCAGACCGCGCACGCCAGGCCGAAGATTAGTTCGTAGACTGGCTGCTCGAAGAAGATCGGGTGCATAGCGGCAGTATAGCACGCGCCCTATCGCGCAAGGCTATGCTATTGTGCGCTTCGCTGAGCGGCGACCTGAGTGGCCCGACTCCTGCGGATTCGCCGAGTGGGTGGGCGTGGCCTCGCCCTTCGTCATCGAGCTCCAGATGCTCGTCTTTCCAGCGGTGGTCGGCGGCGGAAAGCGCAGGGTTGACGAGGAGGACATGTGTGCTGCACTATGTGCAACCCAATGGTTGCACATAGTGAGGAGCGTATGCAGCAGACGACGATTGAGCGGGAGGTCTGGATCGCCGCGCGAGCGGGTGTGGCGGGCCGTGAGCGAGCCGGAGCAGATCGCGCGCTGGCTGCTGCCCCCCGCGCTCGGCGCGCAGCTCAGGGGTGACGCCCAGGGGCGGCTTATCGTGGACATAGGGCCGATGGAGGCCCCGCTCGCCCAGATGGAGGCGCTCGACCCGCTGCGCCAGCTCACCTTGCGCGGGCTGCCGGACCAGCAGGCCGCGGCCACGCTCACCCTGAGCGAGGCAGACGGCGGGACCCGGGTGGTGGTGCGGCTCACCGGTGGCCTGCCACAGCCCTAAGTCGGCGACACAGCTCGCCGCGGAGTACCCAATGAGCCGCCAGGGCCTCCTCAAGCATCTGACGGTGCTTGAGGAGGCGGGCATGGTGCGGGTCCACCAGGCTGGGCGGGAGAGCGCTATAGCCTGACCCCTGAACCGCTGGGCGATCTGACGGCGTGGCTCAGTGAGGTCAGCGCGCTATGGGATGCGCGGCTCCTGCGGCTCAAAGCGTTGGTCGAAGGCGATCAGGCTGACACGTGAGAGGAGCGAGAACCCATCTATGGTCGTGTGCGGGGAATCAGGCAGCTAGACCACCGACGCATTCGGCGGCAAGATCTGCACGTCGCGCTGCCGGGCGGTGACGGCGGCGAAGGCGAGCAAGCGGACGCCCTCCTCGGCAAGGGTCTCGGCCTGCGCGTCGGTGAGCGGCGTGAAGGGCTGGATGACGAGCGTGGCGCCCTGGCCCTCACGCCGGATCGCCCAGGTGCCGTGGGTGAACCCGTCCACCAGGACGATGCTGGGCATCGGCCCGTCCGGGGGGAAGGCCTGCTGGCGATACGCCTCGGTCACCACCCGGCTCCGGTCGGCGTGGGACAGGAGCAGGTTGTCGAAGTCGTAGAGGAAGCGCGGCGGCGCCGGGGTGTCGGGGTCCGGCCGGGGCGCCTCCGGCAGATCGAACAGCTCCACCCCGTGCTCGTCGCGGAACGTGACGAGCTGCGGCCGCAGCCGCTCGACCACCTCGCGCAGCCGCGTGAGCCCCGACCAGGTCTGCACGTCGCGCACGCTGGCCGACCCGAAGGCCCCCAGATAGCGCAACACCATCGGCTCCACCGAGGGCGCGGCGTCCAGGGGCCGGCCGAGCCAGGCCTCGGCGGTGGTGTGGGCGATCGGGCCGCTGCGCCCCCACAGACCCCGCGGCGGGACCTGGATCAGCGGCAGCGCAGCCCGCACCGCCTGCGCGAGGGCGGCGGGGTCGTGGTCGGGCCAGCGCTCCGCCAGGCGTCGGCCGAGCTCGCTGAAGGTGAGCGGCTGGACCTCGAGCAGCGCCCGGCCAGCGGCGGCGAGCTCCGTGCGATCCAGTCCGGCGAGGCGCTGGCCGAAGGCGCCGTTCGTGCTGCGCTCGATCACCGGCTGCACCAGAGGCCGCAGGGCCAGGCAGTCGTCTGCGGTGACCAGGTGGATCGTCGAGCGCATCAGCGCGATGCGCACTACCTGCCGCTCGGCCAGCAGGGTGACGACTTCGTCCGGCGTGAAACCCTCCAACCGGGTCCAGAGGCCCAGGTACCACGAGTGCGGCGTCTGCGCCTGGAGGCCGACCAGCTGGATGATCGCGTCGCCAGCCGACAGCGCGTGACGCCGGAGCAGCAGTTGCCGGGCGAGCGTGGCCCGGTTGAGCGCTCGCCGGCTGAGCACATTCATCGGCTCAGTGGTCTGCTTCCCTCCCACCTGCTGGCTGGTCAGCGGTGCCGACATAGTGCCTCCTTTGCACCGAGGAGTGTCCCGCGCTCGTTCGCACTCCTGCTGTTCCTCGTTGCGCCAGCATAGCAGGGGTAGCGGACGTAGTTAGTCCGCTATAGCGACAGCTGTGCGGTAGCGCTGAGCGAGAGGCGAACACCTGATTGACCAGCTCCCGGTCCGCGGGCGCCATCTGCTCCCACGCAGCGCGCGCCGCCGGGTCGGCCACCGGCCCGGCCACAGCGGGGAAGCGCTCAGCGTCGGAGAGGTCGGCGAGGGGGCCGAAGAGGGCCTCGTACTCGGCGCGGTACTGCTCGGCGATCAGGCGAGCGTACTGGGTGCGTGTCCCGCCGTGCTCCACGGCGCTCTCGAGCGGGCCGAGGGCCTGGGCCCAGAGGCTGTCCTTATCGCTTCCGATCAGCCGATCGGTTGATTCGCGGGCCCACCAAAGCGGTGCGCACGCCTTCCCTTGGAGTGGACGTCAGCCTCCTTGCGCGCTGCTATGCTGTCTCCTCGTAAGGAGGTACAGCACTGATGGCAGCCATTGAGGTTTCCCAGCTCTCCAAGCTTACCGCGACCGCGTCGCGGTGCAGGACGTGTCGTTCGCTGTGGCCCCGGCGAGATCTTCTGTCGAGCCAGCGCCCCACCGGCACGGCGGCCAGCCCCGCGCAGAGCAGGGCCAGCGAGTAGGCCCCCGTCAGCTCCACGGTCGTCCAGCCCAGATCGGCCTGCATTGGGGCGACCAGGACGCTGAAGGCGTAGTAGAGGATGCCCCACGAGACGACCTGGGCCGTCGAGACACCGACGAGCATCGGCCAGCCGTAGTAGCTGCGGCGATGCAGCCCGGGCTGGCGCATCAGCACGCGCCTCCCTCGTCGCAGGAGCAGAGCGACGAAGTGCTCGCGAGCACTCTCCTGTGGTCCAGCTCCACGACCCCACCCAGGGACTTGATGCGCCGCAGCAGATCACGGGTCCAGCGAGCCAGGGCTGGCGGCAATGGGGAGATCTCGGAGGTACCGTCCGGATATTGAATGATCATCGTGCCTCAGGTGACAGTCGATCAGCCATCAAGGCGGAGCGCGAACACCGCGGCGCTGGCGGGGCAGGCCCCGGTGAACTCGGCGGAGACCTGCACCACCGGCTCGACCTCGGCGCGGGTGATGGGCGCGAATCCGAAGCTGGGGAAGTAGCCCTGGGCAGTGGTGGTGAGCAGGTAGACCCGGCGCACCCGCTGGGCGCGGGCCAGATCCAGGGCTGCCGTGATCAGCGCGCGGCCGAGCCCCTGGCCGCGCCGCCCCTCGGCTACCGCGAGCGAGCGCAGCAGCGCCGCCTCGCCATAGAGCTCCAGTGCCGCGCTCCCCACCACGCTGTCGCCGTCGCGGGCGACCAGGGCGGCAGCGAAGTGCTCGGCCAGGCCGTCGTGCGGCAACCCGTTCGCGCTGAGCAGGGCCAGCACGGCGGGGAGGTCGGTGGGGGCGGCCGGTGCGATAAGGCTTCGCGTTGGCTGCGCCATCCGGTTCGTCGTCATAGGCTGTGCTCCTCCTGGAGGCGGATCGTGGCGCGGCCAGGACCTGGCCCTGGCCGCGCCACCGTCGCCGATCTACGCGGGGCGCCAGGCGGTGATGGCGCAGCTCGTGACCTTGCCATCGA
>JAAXUL010000779.1 GCA_013336035.1 Chloroflexales bacterium | reverse complement strand
GTTGTCGAGCGTGTTGCCGTGGGCGGTGCCGACGAGCTGCACGCCGCGCTCGGCGATGGTGCGGGCGGCCATCGCCTCGAGCTCGGTGCCGATCTCATCGATCACGATCACCTCGGGCATATGGTTCTCGACGGCCTCGATCATCACGGCGTGCTGCTCGGCTGGGCGGGGCACCTGCATGCGCCGGGCGCGCCCGATGCCGGGGTGGGGGATGTCACCGTCGCCCGCGATCTCGTTTGAGGTATCTACGATCACCACCCGCTTGCGCAGATCCTCCGCCAGGACGCGGGCCGTCTCGCGCAGCAGGGTCGTCTTGCCGGTGCCGGGCTTGCCCAGCAGCAGGATGCTCCTCCCGGTCTCGACCAGGTCGCGGATAATCGTGACCGTGCCGTAGACGGCCCGGCCGACGCGGCAGGTGAGGCCGATCACGGCGCCCTTGCGATTGCGAATCGCCGAGATGCGGTGAAGGGTGCGCGGGATACCGGCCCGGTTGTCTTCGCCAAACTCGCCGATCCGGGCGATCACCATATTGATCTCATCCTGAGTGACCTCGCGGTCGCTGAGGAAGCGCTCCTTGTCCCGGTAGCGGGCCTCGGGCTGGCGCCCCAGATCCATCACAATCTCGAGCAGGTCAGCCGGATCATCCTCGCCATTCAGAATTGATGCAGTGATATGTGTCGGAAGCGCGCTGAGCAGCAGCTCGATATCATTCGTGACGTCACGACGATCTAACATAAAGGTGTGGGTCCTCTCTCGGCGCGGAGATCCGGGGGGCGGGCACCCGTGGCTCGAGGCCCGGCTCCAGGGAGGGCACAAGCAGCGTGCGGCGCACAGGCACGACCGTATGCTTGACGAGCAGCGTCTGCTCGCCAATGGGCTGAAAGCCAAGGTCCTGGGCGGGGGCAAGCAGCTCGCCCTGGTACTCGCGCAGGAGCATGTAGACCGGTCTGGTATCGCTGAGCTGGGCCAGACCAAAGCGCAGCACGTTGACGGCGGCCTCGCGGGCGTCGGGGCGGATGAGGAGGCTAAAGATGTGGCCGGCGGGGCCGCTTGCAAGGCGCAGGTAGCCCTCGAGGTCATCGTCGGGGCCGAGGACCCAGGCCGAGCGGCGGGGGACGGCCCAACCCTGTGTGAGGGGCAGGGCCCAGTGGCGGGCGTTGCGCACCTCGGCGTGCTGCACCAGGTGCGGGGTTGTCGCGCCATAGAGCTTGTGGATCGCCCAGTGGTCGCGGCGCGACTGGGTGCGCATCGGCGCCAGGGTGGTGCCCTGGTCCCAGTCGGGGCCCGAGAGGTGCAGAATCGAGGCCTGGGCGAAGGCCTGGAAGCCGATCTGGCGGAAGATCTCGCGCAGGTCGCTCTGCCGGCTGGGGGGTGCGGCGTAGAGCCGCTGGACCTGGTGATGGCCCGCGTTGAGGCTGATCCGCTCGAGCAGGCGGTACCAGAGCTCGTAGTCGCTGGGGAGCCGCGCAGAGTGGGCGCCGGTGGTGGCGAGGTAGATGATATCCTGCTCGGGCCTGCCGCTGCGCCCCTGGGCCTGGATGATCGCGCCGGCCCCGCGCTCCTGGTAGATGGCGGTGCTCCTGTCGCGGCCGTTGCCCTGGAGCATGCAGCGCAGCGCAAACCAGGCGGGCCTGTGGGTCTGGGCCAGCAGCCCCTCGGTATAGAGCACCACCTGATTGCGCGGCTTGCGTCGGAGCAACCACAGGTCACCCGGCGCGACAGAGCGGATCATAATTCAAGGAAGTAACGGTGGACCCTGGCATCACCGGTCAGCTCAGGGTGGAACGTCGTAGCTAGGAGGCGGCCCTGGCGAGCGGCGACGATCCCGCCGCCGGGCAGCCTGGCGATCGCCTCAACGCCCCGTCCAATCGACTCGATCTGCGGGGCGCGGATGAAGACGCCGTGCAGCGGCCCCTCGCCGAAGGCCGACGCCTCGATGGACAGCTCGAAGCTATCGAGCTGGCTGCCATAGGCATTGCGGCGTACCGTGATATCCATGACCCCGAGCGTGGGCTGGCCACCCCGCTTCTGGTCAAGGATCTCGCGGGCCAGGAGGATCGTGCCGGCGCAGGTGCCCCAGACGGCCAGGTCGCGCCCGGCCCGCGCCCGCAGCGGCTCGAGCATCCCATAGAGGGCCAGAAGCCGGCCGATAGTGGTGCTCTCACCCCCGGGGATGATCAGATGGTTGACCGAGGCAAGCTGCCTTGGCAGCCGCACCTCCACCGGGTCGGCGCCAATGCGGTGCAAGGTCTCGCAATGCTCACGGAAGTCGCCCTGGAGGGCGAGGACGCCAACTGTCATTGGAAACAAAGGTGGGCTCACAGTGAGGGGCGGCCCGCCCTGGAGCCCGCTCCGCTACCAGCCGCGCTGCGCCATCAGCTGCTCGGCAGGGATCTTGCTAATCTCGATGCCGACCATCGCCTCGCCCAGGCCCTTGCTGACGCGGGCGATGATCTCGGGGTCGTTGTAGTGGGTGGTCGCCTCGACGATCGCCCGCGCCCGCTTCGCCGGGTCGCCGCTCTTGAAGATGCCCGAGCCCACGAACACCCCGTCTACGCCGAGCTGCATCATCAGGGCCGCGTCGGCCGGGGTGGCGATCCCGCCCGCCGCGAAGTTCACCACCGGCATGCGCCCGGTCTCGGCAACCTGCCGGACTAGCTCGTAGGGGGCCTGGATGTTCTTGGCGTAGACGAACAGCTCGTCCTCGCCCATGCTCTGCAGGCGCCGGATCTCGCCGTAGACGGCCCGCGCGTGGCGTACGGCCTCGACCACGTTGCCGGTGCCGGCCTCGCCCTTGGTGCGCAACATCGCCGCACCCTCGGCCACCCGCCGTAGCCCCTCGCCGATGTTCTTGCAGCCGCAGACAAAGGGGATCTTGAACTTGTGCTTATTGATATGGTGCTCCTCGTCGGCCGGGGTAAGCACCTCGCTCTCGTCGATATAGTCGATGCCAAGGGCCTCGAGCACCTGGGCCTCGACGAAGTGGCCAATCCGGGCCTTGGCCATCACGGGGATGGTCACGGTCTCTTTGATCGCCACGATCAGCTCGGGGTCGCTCATGCGCGCGACGCCGCCCTGGGCGCGGATGTCGGCGGGCACGCGCTCGAGGGCCATCACCGCCACGGCGCCGGCCTCCTCGGCGATGCGGGCCTGCTCGGGCGTGACCACGTCCATGATCACGCCGCCCTTCAACATCTGGGCCAGGCCTACTCTGGTCGTCCAGGTAGACTTCTCCATAACATCACCTCTAGGTACGTGGGCTCCACCGGCACTGTGCTCTTCCCTGGCCGGCCGCGCAAAGTGCTAAATCGAACGCCTGAATATTCTACCATAGGGGCATCCCCCGGGCAATGGAGGGATGCTATGCGCCCCGCCGCACAGCCCGGCGGCGTCCGATCGCGACACACCCGCGAGCCATTATGGTATACTAAAAGCCGTGCGTTGTGCTCGCAAGGAGGAGCAATGAGCGACTATGACCAGCCGACCGAGCTCGATCTCGCCGTCGGCTCGATGATTACGGTGCGCCCCGATGAGGATCGCACCGCCTATACCGAGGAGCACGACTCCGTCTCCGCCGTCCAGGACCAACTCCGCGACGAGGGGATCGATATCGACCTGCTCAGCATGCCCGGCACCCAGGTCTGGGAAGGCGGGCTTCAGAATATGGGCGCCCTCTACCAGCTCTCGCGCCTCGCCGCCCATATCGAGCGCGGCGATGACCTCAGCGAGATCCTCGAGGACGGCCCCGTGATCTATGAAGATCTCGACCGCGCCGTCACCGATGTCTGGGACGAGCTCGCCAAGACGCGCTACAGCCACCTGATCAACCTCCAGGGCATCAACAGCTACTTCCTCCCGGCCGATTTCGAGAAGCCCGTCTGGCTCTCGTTCGAGAACGAGGAGGGCGAGGAGGACAGCGCCTACTTCGGCTCGTCCCACCGCCTCCAGCGCGAGCTTGCCGATCTGGCCCCCCTGCTGGTCAAGGCCGGCGTGAGCCACAACGCCGAGGCCTACCGCTGCCTCGAGCTGCTCCGTGAGGCCGCCGATAAGAGCATCGCAACCAGCCTGCCCGTGATCGTCTGGTAAAACGAGAGGGCGGCAGGGGGAGCATGGCTATCCCTGCCGCCCTCTCCAACTATGTTAGAGCCTATGCAAGATCTCCTGTTCATCGACAAGCTGTCCCTCGCCCAGCGGCCCGACCGCGACACCACGCCCCGCGCCCGGCGCTACTATGTGTGGACGGTCGGCTGCCAGATGAATGTCTCCGAC
>JAAXUL010001575.1 GCA_013336035.1 Chloroflexales bacterium | reverse complement strand
AAGACCGGCAGCACGCCGGCACCGCCCTCACGCTCGCCCGGGAGGTCGGCGACCAGGCCGGCGCCGCGCGGGCCCTGATCGCGCTGGGCGGGCTCGCGCGCGGGCGGGGCGACTACGGCGGGGCCCAAAGCTGCTTCACCGAGAGCCTGGCCCTGAGCCGCGCCCTCGGGGACCGCTGGGGCGAGGCCCTGGCGCTGAACAACTGCGGCCGGGTCGCGCGCAACCAGGACGACGTGGCGGCGGCCCACGCGCTGCACGAGCAGAGCCTGGCCCTCAGCCGGGCCCTCGGCGACCAGCTGGGCGTGGCCCAGTCCCTGACCGACCTCGGCATCGTCGCGGCGCGGCGCGGCGACGACGCACGGTCCCAGGCGTACCACCGGGAGAGCCTGGCCGCCCGCCGGGCCCTCGGCGACCAGGCCGGCGTCGCCTACGTCATGCACCAGCTCGGGCACCTGGCCCTGCGGCTTGGCGACGGCGAGGGCGCCGGGCAGTGCTTTGGCGAGAGCCTGGCGGGCTACCGGGCCGTGGGCAACCGCCGGGGGAGCGCGCAGGCGCTGGTCAACCTTGGGCGGGTCGCGGTGCGGCGGGGTGATCTGGCCCTGGCGCGGGCGCACTACGTGGAGAGTCTGGAGCTCTGGCGCGCCGCGGGCGACCCGGCCGACGTCGTGCAAGCGCTCTACCTGCTGGAGGAGACGGCCCGCACCCAGGGCGACGAGGGCGCCGCCACGGCGTGGCAGGCCGAGGGGGCGGCACTCCGGCGCGAGCTGGGCGACATGGTCGGGCTGGTGCCCACGAGCTCGCGGCCAGCGGCCGACCAGCGGCTCACGGGGGAGCGGGAGCTGCGCGCGGCCCGACAGTGGGAGGCCTCTCGGCTCGCCTGGGCAGGGGCGGCTCATCTGCGCGCTGGCGACCTGGCCGCCGCCCAGGCGACGTATGGGGAGGCACTGGCGATATGGCGTGAGCTCGGGGATGCCGCAGAGATCGCGCATCTGCTGCACCGCCTGGGCGCTCTTGCCGCGCGCCAGGGCGATGATGAGACCGCATGTCAGCGCTACGCCGAGAGCGTGATGACCTATGAGGCCGCGGGCAATGACCGCCGGCGCGCTGATGTCCTGGGCGACTGGGGGTGGGCGCTGCTGCGCAAGGGGGAGCGGGAGGTGGCGTGGGCGAAGCTGGAGCAGGCCCTGGCGATCCACCGGCGCGCCAGCGGGCAGCTCACGCGCTGGGAGGAGCTATCGCGCCTGGCGGAGGCCGCGCAGGAGCAGGGCGACGACGCCCGGCTGCGGGCCTTCGTCGAGGAGCTCGTGGGCCTGAAGCTCCCTCTCTGGAGCCTGAGCAGCCGCACGCTCTTCAATGTACGGGATCTGTCGGCGCGCGAGATCCGCCTCTGCCTGCGAGCCGGCCTGGAGCGCGAGCTGGTGCCGCTGCTCGAGGTGCGGGCCGGGCTGGCGCACGTCGAGGGCCGGCTGGCGCAGGCGGTGCGGCTCTGGGCAGCCGCAGACGCGGCGCGCCTTGCTGATCCCCAGCTGCCTCCGCGGTCGGC
Source organism: Chloroflexales bacterium (assembly GCA_013336035.1). GTDB lineage: Bacteria > Chloroflexota > Chloroflexia > Chloroflexales > Chloroflexaceae > CAIWXH01. Next base: position 129 of record JAAXUL010001575.1, on the reverse strand, counting down.
CCTCATCGCCACGGAGGCAGTGCTAGCCGAGGCGCGGGCGCGGCTGGGGGAGGCCGGCTTCGCTGAGGCGCGGGCGGGGGGCGCCCTGCTCAGCGTGCGTGCGGGGCTGGAGGCCGCGCTGGCGGAGGG
>JAAXUL010001574.1 GCA_013336035.1 Chloroflexales bacterium | reverse complement strand
GGCCGCGCCGCGAGCGGCGTCGGCGGCGGCGGCCGGCGGGTGCCGCCGTCGGCTCGGCGGCGGCCACCTCGGCCCGGGCGCTATCTTTGCGGCCATTGGTGAGCACCGTCGTATCGACCACCGGCTCGACCGAGGCCTCCTCGCTGAGGGCGGCGGCGAACTGCGAGAGCTTGTACGGGTCCTCGCCGGGCAGGAAGACCTCGTTGACGGTGCCGTTGGTGAAGATCTGGACCTTGCCGCGCTTCTCGGCATCGACCACAAAGTCTTTGAACTTGGCGAAGGGCCGGCCATTGAGGTCGCGGTAGCGGCTCTCCTTGAAGTCGCCGCCCATCAGCTCCTTCATCACCAGCTTGATCGAGCCGAGGGTCGAGACATAGCCACGCTTGCGCACGAGGTGGATGGCCTCGACGAGGATGGTGTAGACGTCGCCGTCGCTGGGTGAGGTGGGCTGGGCGGGCGCGATAACCGGCACCGGCGGCTCGGCGTGGGTCTCGCGCGGGGTGGTCTCGCGCTCGCGGGGGGGGGGCTCGGTGGCGAGCTCAAGGCCGCGGGCGAGCTCGGTGGCGCGGTTGGCGATCGCCGTGGCGGCGGCCGAGCCGCCGGGCTGCTTCCCGACCAGCTGCTCGTAGAAGACGAACTCGTCGGCGCTCTGGGCGAGGTGGGTGCTGGCGGCGCCGCCGATGCCGATGATGTAGACCTCTTTGCCCTGCTGGCGGATGCTGTTCACCAGGGGGATGAAATCGCGGTCGCCGGTGACGAGGACGAAGCGCCCGATGTTCGGGTTGGTAAACAGCGTCTTCATCGCGTCGATGCACAGGTTCATATCGACGCTGTTCTTAATCGCGCGGCCGGTGCGCCCCACATCCTTGTCGTAGTAGTAGGTGGCCACATAGATCGGCTCGATCGCGTTGGCGTAGAGCGCGCTTGTGACCCGGGGGTAGCGGTACCAGTCGGCGTAGGCTCGAGAGATAACCACGCGACCGAGGTCGCTGCAGCGATCCATGATCGCTTCGAAGTTCGGGTTGGCGTTGAGCTTGTCGCGCACGCTTACATAGACGTTCTCGAAGTCTATGAAGACCGCGACGTCAGGTCGCCTCTGCTCATACATGTGTTGTCGATCTGCTCCTGTCGTGTGGGTGATGCGAGGGGCCGAGGAGATACTTCGGGGCTGGCGTGGGGTACGGCCCTTGAGACGAGGCGGGGTCAGCTTCCGCCACGTCACGGCTGGGGATACCTGGCTATCGGGCGCGATGACTATCCTATTGCGGGGGCGGCTAATGCCGCCAGTCGTCGCGTCGGGGGGCCGGGTGGTCGCCACCGTGGGTTAGGGTCGGACTGGGGGCACAGCACCGGGAAATCTCCCTGGGGGCCACCTCATACTACTTGCTCATCCGGGCGAAAACCATTGTTGCCAGCACTGCGGTAGACCGCCATCCAGGCCGGGCGCTGTCGCTGTCAAAGCTACTATAGCATTAGGACGACGTCTGTGCAAGGAGCGCGGGTCTACGTTACGTGTTCTCCCTACAGGCGGGTGATCTCGCCGTAGGCGAGCAGCCGCGCGCGCAGCTCGTCGCGGCTCAGGGCGCCGCGGGCGTAGGCGCGCCATGCGCCGAGGGTGAGGCGGAGCATGCCGGCGCGGACTATGGCGCGGTGGGCGGCGCGCCGCCAGGTT
>JAAXUL010001573.1 GCA_013336035.1 Chloroflexales bacterium | reverse complement strand
CATCCTCCTGGTCGGCGAAGAGCACCGTGCTGAGGTAGCGCTCGCCGTTGCTCGGCACGATGAAGACGATCAGCTTGCCGGCGTTCTCGGGCCGGCGCGCCACCGTGAGGGCCGCCCAGGCCGCCGCCCCGCTGCTGATCCCCACCAGCAGCCCCTCCTCCTTGGCCAGCCGCCGCGCCGTCGCCACCGCGTCCTCGTTGCTCACCTGCACGATCTCGTCGATGATCCCCGTGTTGAGGATGTCCGGCACGAAGCCGGCCCCGATGCCCTGGATCTTGTGCGGCCCCGGCTTGCCGCCCGAGAGCACCGGCGAGGCCTCCGGCTCGACCGCGATCGCCTGGAACGAGGGCTTGCGCGCCTTGATCACCTCGGCCACCCCGGTGATCGTGCCGCCCGTGCCCACCCCCGAGATCAGGATGTCCACCTGGCCATCGGTGTCCTGCCAGATCTCCTCGGCGGTGGTCAGGCGGTGGATGGCCGGGTTGGCGAGGTTCTTGAACTGCTGGGGGATGAAGCTGTTAGGGGTCTCGGCGGCCAGGGCCTCGGCGCGGCGGATCGCCCCGGACATGCCCTCGGCGCCGGGTGTCAGCACCAGCTCGGCGCCGTAGCCGCGCAGCAGCTTGCGGCGCTCGAGGCTCATCGTCTCGGGCATGGTCAGGATGAGGCGATAGCCCTTGGCGGCGGCGACAAAGGCCAGGCCGATGCCGGTGTTGCCGCTGGTCGGCTCGATCAGGACCGTCTCGCCCGGTTTGATCAGCCCGGCCTCCTCGGCGGCCTGGATCATCGCCAGGCCGATGCGGTCCTTGACGCTGCTGGCGGGGTTGAAGAACTCGAGCTTGGCGACGACGGTGGCCCGGGTGTCGTTGACCGGGCCGAGGCGGACGAGCGGGGTCTTGCCGATCAGCTCGGTGATGCTGCCGTAGATGCGCGCCATCCGGAGACCTCCTGGGTGGGTCGATTATTGACTTTGTTGACCTTAATTATTGCCATCAGCATCATAGTCAAGCGAGCGGTGTTTGTCAAGGTAGTCGCACAGCCCTGGTAAAACTTGACAAATATGACAATACATATTAGAAATAAGCCCGGCGCCGCATCGCTCAGCGCACACATACGCGCCCAACGTCGGGCCCCCCACCACCCGTAGGTCGTTACCCGGTTCCTCCTCGTGCTGCCAGATCGCTGGCAGCGAGCTTCGCTGCGCCCTGTCGCCTGATGTGCAGCGCCAGCTCTGATATGGAGCATTGCCATGTCCGCCTTAACCCATGCGGAGCGCGTCGCGGCAGCCCTCGCCGGGGCCGAGCTTGGCCACCCCCCGCTCAGCCTCTGGCAGCACTTCCCCGAGCGCGACCAGACCGCCGCCGCCCTCGCCGACGCCACCCTCGCCTGGCAGCAGCGGTTTGACCTCGACTTCATCAAGCTCACGCCGCCCGGCGACTATATGACTCTCGGCTGGGGCGCCCAGAGCGTCTACCGCGGCAGCGCCCAGGGCATCCGCGAGACGGTCCACTTCCCGGTCAGCGCCGTCGACGACTGGCGCCACATCCGGCCGATCCCCCTGGACCGCGGCATGTTCCGCGAAGTGATCGCCGCCGCGCGCCTGGTCAACGACCAGCTCCACGGCGCGGTCCCGGTGCTCCAGACGATCTTCAGCCCGCTCACCACGGCGATGAAGC
>JAAXUL010000778.1 GCA_013336035.1 Chloroflexales bacterium | reverse complement strand
TGCCTGGGCGTCGCCCTGAGCATGCTGGTCTTCGAGGAGATCCTCAAGCTCATCCTGCGCCGCCGGAAGACGGCGTAATACTGGCCCGAATAAGCTCTGACGGCTTGACCGGCGCCACCTTCGCGGCGCTACACCTCCACTTAGATAGGTAGGGCGGCTACCATCCGCCCTACTGAATCATCATCCTAACTGGCCAATCCTAAACGAACCGTTCGGGGCGTGCGTCACAGCGAATCTTCAGGTACAACATCCATGAACCCGGCGGCGGAGCTGTAGTGGCAGCTCAGCGGGCAGCTGCTTCAGCGGCGCCCCAAGTGGTCAGGGGACGACTATGCGCGTTGTCGTGATTGAGGCTCAGGCCCATGTGCGAACTGCGCTCATGTTTCTGCTCCAGCAGCAGCCCGACCTCGAAGTGCTCTGCGCCTTCGGCCCAGGGCCGGACCTCGTGGCCCGAGTCCTTGCCCTCCGCCCCGAGGTGATCTTGCTCGACTGGGAGATGCCGCGGCAGCTGGCCCGCCAGGTGCTGGCGGCGACCCGCCGCCTGCCCGGCGCCTCACGCGTGATCGCCCTGTGCACCCGGCCTGAGGACGAAGCGGAGGCCCACGCCGCCGGGGCCCACGCCCTGGTCAGCAAGGGTGAGCCGCCAGAGCTCGTGCTCCGGGCGATCCGGGGCGCCTATGACCTCGACGCGCAGCCCGGGTAGCGTGCCTGCTGCCAGCCAGCGCGAAACGGCCCGGCGGCTCTCATCTCCACGGATGGGTCGGGGCCGTACCTCTGAACAGCGCCCGCCTGTCCTTATGGACCACTGCGGAATGCTCTTAGTGCGCGATGCTAGCGCAGCCCGCATGCGCTGTAATGGTCGCGTGCGTTTGATCTGACCGCCCGGCTGGCGGGTCGGCCGGAATCCACAGCTCTAAAGGAGTCATTGATGGCCACGTTAAGCGCGCTCAAGTTCAACACGGTCGAGGGGGCGAATCAGGCCTTGTCGCTCCTGGACAGCCTGCAGAAGCAGCAGCTCATCCAGGTGCTCGACGCGGCGGTCGTGAGCTGGCCGGCCGACAAGAAGAAGCCGAAGACCCGCCAGATGCAGTCGACGGTCGGGGCGGGGGCGCTCAGCGGGGCCTTCTGGGGCATGCTCTTCGGCCTGCTGTTCTTCATCCCGGTCCTGGGCATGGCCATCGGCGCCGGCATGGGAGCCATCATGGGGAACTTCACGGACTATGGCATCGACGACAAGTTCATCAAGTCGGTGCGCGAGAAGGTCACGCCAGGCACCTCGGTGCTGTTCCTGATGACGCAGGGCGCCGTGACAGACCGGGTGATCCCGTCGATGAAGGAGACCCTGCCGCCCTTCGAGATCATCTCCACCAACCTGTCGAAGGAGCAGGAGGAGAAGCTGCGCGCTGAGCTCGGCGAGGAGGGGTAGGGAAGAATTGGGGGACCAGGTTCCCCCAGACGAGGGCGGGGTATAGGGGAACCTGGTCCCCCCATACCCCGCCTTTGGCGTTAGCGCAGCGCGAGCACCTCGATGCGCCGAGAGCCGCCAGCCTCGAGGGCGCCTGTGCCCGTGACGAGGAGGGCCAGGCTCGCGTCCGGCAGGTGCTCCCGCCCCCAGGCGCGCGCGTACGCCGGCCAGTCCGACGGCCACTCGGCCGGCTGCACGGGGTGCACGCCGTACGAGAACTGGAGCTTGCGGCAAGTGCCCTCGTCGCGCGCGAAGGCGATGATCCACTGCGCCAGGTGGAAGCGGGCGATCTGGCGTGGCGTCCGCCCGCTGTCGGTTGGCGCGAACACGACTGAGGGGCCGATGGTCTGGGTGCTGAGATAGGTGTTCAGGGCCACCAGATCCTCCAGCGAGAGCGCGCTGCGGTCAATCTGGGACTGGAGGAGTCGGCCGAGGACCGAGCCGGGCCGGTTGGCCTCGGCGACCGCGGCGATCCGCGCCATCGTCGCCACCACGTCCTGCGGGAACGCACCGACCGCCGTCTCGCCCGAGAGCATCACGCAGTCGGTGCCGTCGAGGATGGCGTTAGCCACGTCGGTCGCCTCGGCGCGGGTCGGGCGCCTGTTACTGATCATCGACTCGAGCATATGGGTCGCCGTGATCACCGGCTTCCCGATGCGGTTGGCGCGGGCGATCATCTGTTTCTGGGCGAAGGCCACCTGCTCGGTCGGGATCTCGACGCCCAGGTCGCCGCGGGCCACCATGATCCCGTCGGCGCTCTGCAGGATCGCGTCGAGGTTGGGCAGCGCGCCGGCGCGCTCGATCTTGGCGATGATGAATGGGTCGTACGCCAGCTCCGCCGCGGCCCGCCGCACTGCCTCGATGTCCGCCGCGCTCTCGACGAAGGACTGGCTGACGCCGTCCAGCTGCTGCTCGGCGGCGAAGCACAGCAGCTCGTGGTCGCGCTCGGTGAAGGCGGAAATGCCGAGATCGGTGCCCGGCAGGTTGAGGCCCTTCTTCGAGCTGAGCGGGCCGCCCACCAGCACCCGGCAGTGGACTTCCCGCCCCTTGGCCCGCTCGACCTCGAGCTGGATGTAGCCATCGTTGAGGTAGATGGCGTCGCCTGGCCTGACGACCTGGGGCAGCTTCGGGAAGCTATGCGAGGCGCGGGTGACATCGCCGAGGATCCGGTCGCTGTGCAGGGTGAACGTCTGGCCGCGCCGCAGCTCGACCGGGCCGCCGGCGATTTCGCCGATGCGCATCTTCGGGCCGGGCAGATCGCCGAAGATGGCGACCGACATGCCCAGGGCCTCGGCCGCGATCCGCACATTGGCGATCGCTGCGCGGTGGGTCGCGAAGTCGCCATGCGAGAAGTTCACCCGCGCGATGTTCATGCCCGCGTCGATGAGCTGCTGCAGTACCTCCAGGGACTGGGAGGCGGGGCCGATCGTGCAGACGATCTTGGTCTTCTTGGGTGGCAGGGATTGTGTCATGGTCGCTCCTCCGCATAGGGGCGTGACTGAAGAAGGGCGCCCGAGCAATATTCGGACGCCCCTGCGGCCTTGAGACCTGCCCCGCGGTTTAGGGCTCACCCCTGAACAGATCTTTGATCCGATCCACCATCTGCTCGTACCAGTGAGGGGGCGCGAGAGCCCCTTGCACCGCCTCGATCGCCGCCTGCTCGGCGGGAGCGGCGGCCAGCCCGCCGACGCCGACCAGGTTGCCCTCTCGATAGGCGCCGGCCACCCGCGTGCAGACGTGCAGCACCAGCTGCCGGTAGGCCTCCACGTCCTCCCGGGTCGCCTTGCGGCGCAGCAGCGCCACCGCGTGACGCATGTCATCGAGGACGATCCGCCGGAACTCGTCGAGGCTCATAGGCCCATCCTGGCTGCGGCGCGCCTCGGCGGCCCGCCGGGCGAGCTCCTCCTCCATTGTAGGCGTCAGCAGATCCTGGATCAGCGCGATCTGCGCGAACTGCGTGCGCACCTCGTTGAGGGCGACGAAGGTGAAGAAGGTCTCCTCCAGCGCGCCGCCCGGCTCAGCCAGCGAGACCAGGGCCGCCGGCTGGGCGTACCCCCGCATCAGCAACTCCCACTCGTCTGGCTGAAAGCTCGCTCGGGTTGCCATTGGGCTTGTGCTCCTCATCGGTATGTCGCGGGTGTGAATATGCGAATGACGGGTCGGGGCCACTACGCGTGTGAGACGAGCCTGTGGAGCACCGCCATCCCCACGGCCTCGGTCCGGTTGACCGCGCCGAGCTTGGTGAGGATGTTATGGACGTGGTGGCGCACGGTGTTACGGCTGATCGCGAGCTGGGCCGCGATGTGCTCGTTGCTCCGGCCTGAGACCATCAGGCGCAGCACCTCGAGCTCGCGGGCCGACAGGTTCGCGCCAAGCTTCGGCGGCTGGTCGTGGGTCGCCACCAGCGCCTGGGCCAGGGCCGGCGCCAGCACCGCCTGGCCGGCGTAGGCCTGGCGGATCGCCGCGGCTAGCTCGGGGCCGCTGATCTCGGCCTCCAGGTAGCCGATCGCGCCCGACTGCAGAGCGCGCTGGACTACCTCGCCGTCGGCGGTGTTGCCCAGCACCAGCACCCGGACCCGCTGGCTGCACTGGCGGATCTGCTGGGTGGTCATGATGCCCTCGAAATTGGGCGCGACCACATGCACGATCGCCACATCAGGATCCAGCGCGGCCACCAGCTCCAGGGCCTCTGGTCCGTTCACAGCCTCGCCGACGACGACGATGTCGTCCTCGGCCTGCAGGTAGTAGCACAGACCGCCGCGGATCAGCGTGTGGGCGTCAACGATGAGCACTCGGATTGCTGGATGC
>JAAXUL010001572.1 GCA_013336035.1 Chloroflexales bacterium | reverse complement strand
CGAGGGCATCGGCTACTTCGACGTGGACCCGGACTCGGTCGAGGCCAATATGCGCTCCACGGGCGCGCCCATCCGGGCGGAGATCTCGAAGCTGATCATGGGCTACGGCCCGTGGGGCGGCATCGTGGCCACCCAGAGCGGCACCTGCCTCTCGGGCGCGCAGTACGCCATCGCCTGCAAGACCCTGGGCTACCCGATCCGGACCTTCTACGTGCGCGACGAGGACGCGCCGATCATCCGGGGCCTGTTTCAGCGCCAGTACGGGCAGTTCTTCTACGAGCATCTGGAGCGCGAGACCTACATCCAGACCTTCGCGCAGCCCTTCCGCTGCCGCACGGACTCGGCCGGCAATCCGGAGGGCGTCACCTCGCCGACCTGGGAGAAGCGCGTGCTGCCCGAGTATCAGGCGGGCGAGCACATTCTGGACTTCGGGTGTGGCCAGGCCGACTACGTGAAGCAGCTCAAGAAGCAGGGCCTCCCCATCTGGGGCATGGAGTTCTTCTACCGGATGGGCTCGGCGATCGACACCAAGGGCGTGCACCGCATGGCCGACGAGCTCTTCGCCCACCTGCGCGAGCACGGGCTGTTCGACGTGGTCGTGTGCGACTACGTGCTGAACAGCATCGACAGCCAGCGGGCTGAGGACGCGGTGCTGGCCTGCCTCAACGCGTTCTGCAAGCCGGGCGGGCGCATCTACGCGAGCGGGCGCCGGCGCGACTTCATGGAGCAAAGCATTTACTCGACCACGCACCGAGGCTCGATGCGTGGGTTCGCGTTTCTCGACAGCGCCGGGCTCTCCGGCGTCCTGCACCACGGCCGGTGGTTCTATCAGAAGTTCCATACCAAGGCCCAGGCCCTCGAGGCGGGCCGCACCCTCCTCGGCCCCAGCGTGACCTATCAGCCCCACTCGGCGACACAGTTCAACCTGCGCGTCGAGACGAAGGATATGGAGCTGCCCATCGCGACGGTCGAGGATGCGCTGCGCTTCGAGTTTGATCTGCCCTGGCCGTCGGGCAAGAGCGTGGGCCGCGCCGAGGAGGCGGTGGCGGCCTATCACGCGGCGATCCAGATCAGCGGGCGGCTGGAGCACGTCAGTACGGCCACCCTCGCCCCACTCAACGGCAACGGCTAAGCGCCGGACCAGCACAGCACATTGGAGTATTACGACGATGGGACACAACGGCGGATTTAACCCCTACCGCGACGGCAACGGCGAGTACGCCACGCCTGAGAAGGCGGGCAAGCCCGGCCGCTCGCGCAAGCGCGGCGGTGGGGGCGGTGGGGGCGGTGGGGCGACCCAGGGCCGCGCCTCGACCAGAGTGAGCGCGGGCCGGAAGGCCGCGGCGGGGACCGGCAAGAGCTTCCTGGAGACGCAGCGGCTAGACACCGAGAGCGGCACGGGGCGGGGCGCCCTGAATGGGCGGCTGCGCCAGGGCCCGGCCTATCGCAGCCAGAAATCGGTTGCCCCGACGAGGCCGGCGGCGGTGCCCAAGGGCGCCTCGATCCGCGCGAACCGGAAGCAGGCGGCGGTGGACGTGGTCAACGAGTACGCCGGCTACGGCAAGAAGGCCCCGCTCAGCGCGAAGACCGACAACCAGACGCTGGTGCGGCGGGCGCGCAACACCCAGGCGAAGTACCGGGAGCTGATGTCGGGCGAGGAGGCTGAGATCCTCG
>JAAXUL010001571.1 GCA_013336035.1 Chloroflexales bacterium | reverse complement strand
GGCACCATCCTCGCCATCCTCGGCGGGGCCCTGACCGTCGAGAGCGCCCCCGGCGGCACCCGCGTCACGGCGAGCGTGCCGGCGGGCTGAGCGGCCCGCCCACCGCCGGGGCATTATCGCCGCCGCGCATGTGCCTACCCGACCGGGTAGGGGGAAACCGTCACCCCTGCCGTCGTAGGGGCCGGTGGATGGCGTTATACTTGGGCAGAGTTCGTGATGATGGGCGCGAAGTGACGCCCGGCGGTCGAGGTTATGGAGCAGCGGCCCGTCATTCTGGCAGTTGTCGGCGATAGCGCGGCGGGCAAGACCACACTCACCGCCGGAGTGTCCGCGATCCTTGGGCCGGGCCGGGTGACCACCCTCCGCCTCGATGACTACCACCGCTACAGCCGCGCCGAGCGCGACGCCCGCGGGCTCACCCCGCTTCACCCCGACTGCAACTACCTTGATCTGATGGAGGATCACCTGCGGCAGCTGGCCGCCGGTGCGCCGATCGTCAAGCCGGTCTACAGCCATGCCACGGGCGACTTCGAGGGGCGCCAGCGCCTCGACCCGGCGCCGTTTGTCGTCGCCGAGGGCCTGCTGGCCCTGGCCACGCCGCGCCTGCGCGAGCCCTACCACGTCCGGGTCTTCCTCGACCCGCCCGCCGATCTGCGCGAGCGCTGGAAGATCCGCCGCGACAGCGCGCTGCGCGGCTACACGCTCGACCAGGCCCACGCCGAGATCGACCGGCGCCGCGCCGACGCCGTCGAGTTCATCCAGCCCCAGCGCGGCTGGGCCGATATCGTCGTGCGCTTCTACCCCAACGGCGCCGGACCCGACGGGCAGCTCAGCGTGCGCCTCGTCCTGCGCCCCTCGCTCATCTACCCTGACCTCAGCGATGTGATCGCCAGCCAGGGCGAACCGCCCGCCATACGCATGCGCGTCGGCCGCGACGGCGGCCGCCTCACCGAGATCCTCGAGATCGACGGCCGTATCAGCCCCAAGCAGGCCGCCGCCGTCGAGGAGGTGATCTGGGCCCACCTGCCCGGCCTGCGCCACCTGCGCCCCGACCAGTTCGGCACCTACCTCGACGGCGCCGAGCTGCGCCACAGCCACGTCCTCGGCCTCGTCCAGCTCCTCATCGCCTACCAGCTGCTCAGCGCTAGCGCGGGGTGACGGGCGCGGGGGCGGGCATGGGGCTGTGCCCCATGCTATAATCCCCCAGTCAATCGCCGACACGAAAGGAGCGCGACGTGGGCGCTAAGAAGTGGAACAGCCCCCCGGAGATGCAGATCGATCCGTCGAAGAACTATAAAGTGACGATGGAGACGACCGCCGGCACGATCGAGATCGAGCTCTACCCCCAGCACGCCCCCATGACCGTCAACAACTTCGTCTTCCTCGCCAACGAGGGCTTCTACGACGGCATTGTCTTCCACCGCGTCATCGCCAACTTCATGATCCAGGGCGGCGACCCCACCGGCACCGGCACCGGCGGCCCCGGCTACAAGTTTAAGGACGAGACGCTCGGCAACCCGCTCAAGCACGAGCGCGGCGTGCTCTCGATGGCCAACGCCGGCGCCAACACCAACGGCAGCCAGTTCTTCATCACCCACGCCCCCCAGCCGCACCTCAACGGCAAGCCCACCGTCTTCGGCAAAGTCACCAGCGGCCTCGAGGTCGTCGACAAGA
>JAAXUL010000777.1 GCA_013336035.1 Chloroflexales bacterium | reverse complement strand
CGCCGCGGCGACCGTGGGCGGGCGAGGGCTGTAGGCCAGGGCCATCAGCAGCACGCCGCCGGCTAGGGCCGGGGCCAGCCAGATAGGGCGAGGCGGCGCGGGAGTGCCGGGGTCGGGGCCCGGCAGGGCGGGCAGCCGGCGCAGCATCGCGACCGCCGCGACACAGGCGCCCGCGAAGCCAAGCACGCCCAGGGGCACGTGCAGCATCTCGGCGAGCAGGGGCCAGCCTAGCACCGGGCCCACGACGACAAGGGCGGCCACCCGCGCCAGGTTGGCCAGCACCATCAGGGCGGCGAAGCCGGCCCCGGCCACGAGCCAGCCCGGGCCGATGCGCCGGCGCTCGAGCAAGGTCGCGGCCAGAAAAAATAGCGCGCCTGTCCATAGGCTGCGCACCCCGCTGCACGGCAGGTCGACCTGGGTGATGCCGCTCTCGAAGACCAGGATCGTATCGACGCCCAGCGAGGCCGCCCCGGCGGCGGCCAGGCCGTCGCGCACGATCGTGGCTGTGGCGATGCGCAGCGGGTAGCCCACGAAGACATCGAGGTGGTCGCCGAAGGGGAGCGCGCCGATCAGCAGCAGGGCGGCCGGGAAGCCCTGGCGCCAGACGCGCGGGGACATCCAGAGCCCGAGCAGCCCGTAGGTCGCCAGGCCGGCAATGGTGGCAGAGAGCAGGTTGATGTCGAGCAGGCGCTCTGCGGCCAGATAGAGCAGCGAGCCGCCCAGGGCCAGGACGAGGGCCGGAGCGTACAGCTGGGGGGCGGCGCCCGCGCGGAGCGCGGCGCCCGCGCGCCGCACGCGCAGCACAATCAGCGCCAGCGTGCCCGCCAGGATCAGCTGGTTAGCGCGCAGATCGGCGGCGCCAAACAGCGTGGACACATACGCACCGGCCGGCTGATAGAGCCAGAGCCACAGGCCAAGGATGATCGCGTTGCCGACGACCACAAGGCGTGCGCTGCGCCGCATTGAATACCCCAGTGCACATACCACCCTGATAGCCGCAAGTATACCCCGCGCCTGTTAGTGGCTAATGAACCCCAGGTGACAAAGCTGTCATGGATGCACAGCGAAGGAGTGGGCCGCGCTGCTAGCGGTGGCGAACGCAAACTGGCGCGGCCAGCGGCTGCGCCAGTGCGGCGAGGATCCATCTAGGCAGGGCCCGACGGCGCGCCAGGCTGCCTCAGAGAGGGCAAGCCCTCCCTGAAAAACCTTCTTTCGGGCCTTTTGTGTGCCCCAAGCAGGGCTTGCGAGCAGTTAGGCGCGGCTAGCCGGGTGACCACCGTAGATGTGGGTCTCGAGCTGCTCGATCATGAAGGCCTGCTCCGAGAGCCTGTAGCGTACCGCGTCTCGAATCGAGATAATTCCGACCAGGCGATTGTCCTCCACCACCGGGAGATGGCGGACATTCTTCTCATTCATAATCGCCATACAATCGTCAACCGTCTGATCGAGGCGGACGACATAGACCTGGCTGGTCATGACATCGCAGATACAGGTCGTGCGCGCCGACTTATCTTGCAGCAGCACCTTGCGCGTGCAGTCGCGCTCGGTGAGAATGCCGACAAGTATGCCGTTATCGAGTACACCTACGGCGCCCACATCATTGGCAAACATGAGCTCGAGAGCCGTGATTACGAGATCTTTTGGCGAAACAGTCCAGAAGCCCTTGTGCTTGTTGTTCAGCATGTATCGGACGCTGGTCAGGTCCCTCTTGATCATGGACTGCCTCCTCAGTTGCCGGTAGATGAAATGACGGAACCCTCGCGCGATGGGGAGGGTGTGTCTGTTGCCAGGGGCGCATCCAGACGTTGACGCGAGAGGCTGAAGCTATTGCCTCTTGGTGCAAACGATGGTATCGCCCTTGACAGTATAATGCTGTGAGTTTCAGTATAGCAATAATGGCTATAACTTGCAAGAGGCGTAACAATCGGTTATACTTTGTGATAATTAGCATAAACAATAAACAGTATACACTAGCCGCCCTGCACTGTAAGCAGTTTATACAGCCTATAGTGCGAGAAAACTGCGGCCAGCTGCGCATCGTTCCGCCCCCGATTGACCGTCCAGAGCATGCGCCGCTCCGACCCGGGGATGTGGGGGAACTCCAGCGACTCGGCCCGCACCTTCTGCGCGGCGGTGCCCTGTAGCAGCGCCATAGCCTTGAACCAGATGTCATCGGCCGTCGGGCACAGCTGCCGCATCGCCGCAAGGTCGAAGACATGCTCTGACAGCGCGCCCGGCGGATAGAGCGTGCCGGAGGTGCCGGTGGGGAAGAGCAGCTGCGAGGGCCCGCGCACCCCTGGCGCCAGCCAGCCCCAGTCACTGTACGGCGCCAGCAGGCCATCGGCGCCGAGGTGGATGCGGTGCGCCCGGTAGCAGTGAATGTGGCCTGGCGCGGCCCGGTACGACGCGTAGAGCTCTTCGAGCCAGTATGGCGGGTAGGCCAGATCGTCGTCGGCCGTCACCACCGGCAGGCCGTTGAACTCGCGCAGCGCGTAGAGCAGCTTGGTCTGCGGCCCGAGGTCGGGGCGGTAGCGTACCTCCGCCCCCTCTGGCAGCGGGAAGCGCTCGGCCAGCTCGCGCCGCCGCTCAGGCGGGAACAACTCCTCGCCCAGCCAGATCACGGCGGCCCTGGGCCGTACGCTCTGGCGCGCCAGCCAGCCCAGCTCGGCCAGGAATAGCTCGACCCGCTCGGGGATGCTCGTCACACTTAGGACGATGTCGACTATCTGCATAGGGTCTGCCTCTGCCGTCTGCCGTCCACCGTCCCCGATCGGCTCAGGGCAGCGGCGCCACGTATCCCTCGCGGCGCCAGGACGCCAGCCCCTCTGCCGAGACGCCCAGCTGCGCGGCCTGGGCCGCGTCGAAGCCGACCGGGTGGGCTGCGGCGAGGGCGCTCAGCTCGGGCATACGCCGGTGGCGGGCGAGAAAGTCGTGGAAGATCATGCCGTCGCCCCAGGCGTAGCACCAGGGCGGCAGCACGTAGCGCGTCTGCGGGCCGAGGGGGCGCGCGCTGCTCGGCGCCGGGCCGACGCGACGCGCGCCGAGGATCGCCCCGGCGTAGGCGTCGAGCTGCGCCTCGATAGCGAAGTGCCGGCGCAGGTAGGCCATGGTCGCCGCCGGGGTGCGCCGGCCCTCGCGCCAGATCGCCGCCGCTATGGCCGCCGCCGCCTCGTTGTCGTCGTAGTGCACCTTGTCGATCAGGTCGTCGGGCAGCAGCGAGCGGTGGGTCGCCACACGGGCCACGATCGCCGGGGTGCCGCAGGCCAGCGACTCGTAGGCCACGTTGCCGAAGGCCTCGACGAACGAGCCGAGCACGAGGCTCAGGTGGCCCAGGCGGTAGTAGTCGGGCATCAGGCGCTGGGGCACCCAGCCGTGGAAGACGAAGTGCTCGCGCAGGCCACGGGCGGCGATCTCGCCCTCGAAGGCGGCGTAGTAGGCGCGCACCTCGGGCGAGATCGCCTCGTCGAACCAGCGCGGCACCAGCACCCGCAGCGTATCGCAGCCGTAGCGGCGCACCAGCAGCTCGGCCACCGCCACCGTCTGCGCGAGGCCCTTGGTCAGCTCTGGGCGGTGCGGGTGCAGCACGACGAAGTGGCGCGCCGGGTCAACCCCGGTCAGGGCCATGATCGCCGGGCCCGGCTCGCCCGGGCAGAAGAGCCCGAAGTCGATCCCGTTGTTGATCGTGATCGCGCGGCTCTCTAGCTCGGGCAGGAAGCGTCCGGCCGTGTGCAGGTAGACCTGGCGCGAGTACTCGGTGATCGCGATCAGCGTGTCGGCCGCGAACAGGAAGCTGCCGAGGATAGTCTCGGGGTAGACGTTGTCGCGCAGCGAGATCACCGTCGGCACATCCCGGTAGAGGTAGGGCAGCAGCAGCTCGCCGTCGTGCATGTAGAAGCGGTCGGCGCCAGCCAGGTGGTCGGCGAGGGTCTGGGCGATCTCGGCGAGCTGGTAGGCCGGCACCTCGTAGGGCTGCGGGAAGGGCTGCTTGAAGGGCAGCAGCGGCTGCACCGCGACGTTGTCGTGCCAGTGGAAGGGCCGGCTCTCGGGGTGGCGCGTGCAGAGCACCGTCACCTGGTGGCCAAGCTCGCCGAGGCGCACCAGCACATTGCGCTGGTGCTTGGCCGAGCCGCCGATCACGCGGTCCTCGAACAGCGGGTTGATCGAGAAGCCGACGATCCTCATACTTTACCTGGGTCGAACTGGGCCGCGTTCTGGCCGACGTTGGTCAGCGACTCGCCGCCGTCGACGGTCAGGATCTGGCCGGTCACGAACGCGCTGCCCA
>JAAXUL010001570.1 GCA_013336035.1 Chloroflexales bacterium | reverse complement strand
TCACTGACATCCTGGCGGGCGGGCTGGTGCAGCAGGCCCACCCCCAGCTGGCCGCCGCCGGCGCCACACGGGTGAAGGTGCGCGAGCTGCTGCGCAGACATCTGCCGCAGAACCTCTTCTCAGACATCAACCTACCTGAGGTGCAGGTCGACTACCGGCCCCAGGATCAGCGTGAGAGCAAGCGCCTCAGCTCGGAGAGCATCAGCCTGGCCCTGAGCGAGACCATCCCCGGCAATGTCACCTTCCGCGGCGGCCAGGGCGCGACCTGGGTGCCGCCCCACCCGGTCGCCGAAACTCACCTGGTCGCGCTCGACACCCACTACACCTACGAGGAGCTCCACGACCGGGCCAAGACCGCCAGCCTCCCTGGCCGGGCGCTGCGCCTCTTGGGTATCCGACCTCAACAGATTCGCCAGCTGACGGTGCTGCGGCCTCAGACGATCACGCCGACCCAGTTCAGCGAAGATCACGAGCGGGTCTACTGGTACGCCGACCCGGACAGCGGCGCACTGCGAGAGCACCGCGGCCGCCCAAACGAGGTCCAGGATGTGAAGCGCCTGGCCCACTCTAGCTCGGCCTTCGCGCTGAGCGGTGTGACCTTCCGGGCCGAGCGGGAGCGACCGCCGCGCGACTACAGCCTGGCCGACGCTCACCCGGCCATCGTGGCCGACCCGATCGGCCAGGCCCTGGTCGACAAGCTGGTGCTGCACAGCGACGAGCCGACGAACATGAACATGCTCCAGGTGCAGCGGGTCATCCTGGGCAGCCAGTACACCCTGAAGTCGCACGAGAAGGGCTTTGATGAGGTCGGCGGCGTGCTGGGCTTCTGCCGCAGCGAGGCGAACCAGGCGCCGGTCGCCCTCGGCTTCGAGATGCTGACCGAGGGCCTGGTGCTTGACGTACGCCGGGATGTGCTGGAGGGGTTCGCGCCCTCAGCCGCGCTGGCTCGGCGGCTGCGCGCCAGCGCGATCACCCACCGCTTTATCACCGAGCTGACAGTTGAGCGCGGCGAGGGCTACTTCCCCGCGGTGAACCTGGCCCATGTGCTGCTTACCGTAGCAGATCGCCGCCTCCAGGGGGATGGCGAGCGGATCGGGGAGCTGCGCGGCTGGCTGAGCGCGGCCAACCCCGCCGCGACAGTCAAGATAGAGTCGGTCGCCGCTCAGGTGCATGGCCTCTCGCCCAAGAATATTGAGGCGCTCGGGCAGCTGCTCAAGGACGAGTACCTCCAGCGCTTCCTCGATATCTGCGCGGGGGCTGAGCCCGACGGCGCGATCTTCCGCCGCCACCTACGGGACACCTTCCAGTACAGCCTGACCATCGCCCTGCGCCAGGTCGCCCAGGAGATCGCCGGGGTCGAGGCGCTGAACTATGTCGCCGCCTGGGCGGAGCTCTACGCGGACTATGAGAGCCCGTCCGACAGCATCTGGCTCTACGAGATCGGCGTGGGCGGCATCGGCGTCATGCGGGCGACCCACGATGTGCTGCGCCAGGCTCCCGACCGGCTCTGGGCGGAGCTTGGCCAGAAGATGACCCGCTGCCCGACAGCGCAGGAGGAGGCGCTGCTGCGGCTGCTCCTGGCCCAGCCCGAGGGCTGGCTGGCGAGCTGCGACGGGCTGGTCGCCGCGATCACCGGCGCGCGCGGCTCCGATGATCGCCAGCGAGCGATCGACGCC
>JAAXUL010001569.1 GCA_013336035.1 Chloroflexales bacterium | reverse complement strand
TGCGTCGTCAACCCGATTGCACAGCCGGGCCACAGCACCGCCCTCGCGCACCAGAGCCAGCAAATAGTCGGCCTCCTCCTCCGAGCTTCGCTGTGGGGCAAGCCGCAGCGTGAAGCACTGCTCGCCGCGGAAAACCGCGCACGACCCAACGCTGCTGGTAGACGTTCCGTAGCACGAGACCGCCGGGTAGGGGGGGGGCGCCGTGCTGTCAACGTCCTCGTCGGCACCGAGCCCGTGGAGGAACGCCCGAGCCAGAGCGCGGTGACGCTCCCGCGGCAGCGTCGCCGAGAGTAGGACAACCGAGCAGCCCAGGGCGGCCAGCCAGGCCAGAGTGTGGTCGAGGATCGTACTCATGTAGGCGTCGTAGGCGTGGACCTCGTCGATCACCACCACCTTGCCGGCCAAGCCAAACAGGCGCAGGGCGTAGTGGCGCACGCTCAGCCCGCCCAGCTCCACCTGGTCCACCGTGCCTACCCCGAAGGGCGCCAGCATGGCCTTCTTGGGGCCGGCGAACCACTCCAGCGCGGCGTCGGCGCTGTTCCCCGCAGCGTCGCCCTCGTCGCGGTCGGGCGCGAGCAGCACGCTGCGGCGCAGGTCGTCCTCAATTGCCACCGCCTGGCTGTGGGTCAGCTTCACTGCGCCATCGGCTCCATACTGGCGGTTGAAGAACCGCTCCAACCGCGTAAACATCTGGTTGCCGGTGGCCATCGTCGGTAGGGCGAAGAACACCTCGTCGATGCCGCGCACAGCGGCGATCCGCCGGGCAAGAGCCAGGGCGGCCTCGGTCTTGCCCTCGCCGGTGGGTGCCTCGATCACGGTCAGGCCGGGCTGAGCGAGCGTCTCGACGGGCAGCTGCTCGATCAGCGTCTGCAACGGGCGGGGAATAGGCTGGTCGGGGAAGAGGGCTGCGTAGCCCTCGTACACCGGAGGATGGCGGTTCGTCCGCAGCCGATGGGTGGTGAGCGCAGCCATCGCTCGCCGGCGACTCTCAGCGAGGTACTGCGCCGGCGTAGCGTTTGGCACAGCGGGGAAGTCGCGCTCGTTCGAGCCCATCCAGTCGCACCAGATGATGAAGCCGGTCAGGGCGACGGTGGCGGGGCGCAGCTCCAGGGGCGTGCAGAGGGCGGCGAGTGCGCCGGGCGGCGCCAGATGGTTACGGAGGAGGTCATAGGCCTGATCGCGCCAGGGGACCCAGCGCGGCTCGCCGCTCTCGGATGCGATCAGGCGCTTGCGGATGTTGCCCATATCCGCCTCGGCGAAGCGCCCATGGTGGCCGCCCATCGCGTCGCGCAGCGCCCACACCAGCCGGCCATCAACCCCGGGCTCGCGGCGCTGCAGCTCCTGGTGGAGCCAGAGCGCGCTCACCTCGGCGTGGTACAGCTCCACCTGGCGGGTGTTGAAGGCCACGCCGGCGGCGGCCAGGCGCTCGCGCTGCGGCTCGGCCTGACGCTGGAAGGCCGCCGAGATCTTGCCCAGGTCGTGGGTGGCGATCAGGAAGGGCAGCCAGGCAACCAGGGCCTCGGGGTCGCAGCCGCGCCACGCGTGCAGCAGGGCGCGGCGCAGGCGGGGCGCGCCGTCGCGCAGCAGCGCCTCCGCGACAAGGGCCACGTCGAGCATGTGGTAGATCGCCGGGTGGTACTGGTCGGCCGGCTGGTCTTGCCTCGGGGTCTTGCCCCA
>JAAXUL010001568.1 GCA_013336035.1 Chloroflexales bacterium | reverse complement strand
GCACGCCGCCGGGCTACTCGGCACTGTGGGCGACCCGCGCCTGCTTAACCTGCGCACCGGCACGTCGGTCGCCGGCGTCTACTGGTGCCAGGTCGCGGCGGGGCCGCTCTGGCACGGCGATGAGCGCCAGGGCGAGCTTCGGCAGCTCCAGCTCGCCCGTGCCGTCCAGATCGGGCGCTATCTGGTTACAAATGCCGAGTATCGACACTTCATCCTGGCGGGCGGCTATGAGCAGCGGGCCTGGTGGACAAATCGCGGCTGGCCCGTCCTTCAGGCCAGCGCGGCCCGCTTATGGTCAAATGGTCGGCAGATCACCCACCCGTGGTACTGGGCCGACCCCGAGTATAACCAGCCGGGCCAGCCGGTGGTGGGCATCAGCTGGTGGGAGGCGCAGGCCTACTGCGCCTGGCTGACCGCGCAGGGGCGGGCGGCTGGCTGGCTGGCGGCGGAGGATACTATCAGGCTACCGACATCGATCGAGTGGGAGCGTGCGGCCCGCAGCGACGACCGCCGGCGCTACCCCTGGGGCGACGCCGCGCCCGATCCGGAGCGGGCCAACTATAATCAGACCGGACTCAGCCGGCCGACGCCGGTTGGCTGCTTCCCGCTAGGGACGTCGGCGAGCGGGGCGCTCGATATGGCCGGCAATGTGATGGAGTGGCTCGCCACCCTGGGCACCGAGCCGGATCGGCTCGCGCCCCTGGCCGATGTCGACCCCGACGCCAGCGTGCTGCTCTCTGAGTCCGCCTTCGACGATGATGGCGCTGCCCTGGGCTGCGGCACCCGCTCGGCGAGCGGCCCCTTCGCTCGCTACCTCGACCGAGGCTTTCGGCTGGCCCTGGTGTGTGATCGGTTGTGACACCCTGGAGCACGTGATGCGCGAGCTGCGACTCGACTTTGGCGATCAGAAAACTGCGGCCCTGATCGCGCTGGGCAGGACGCCCGCGCTGCCGCTGGGCGACTTCCTGGCCCGCTTCCCCGCCCACGCCGCCGCGCCCATCCCCCCAGCCTGGCTCACGCTGCCGCTGAGCGCCTTCCGGGTCATCCCCGTGAGCCTGGGGGACGATAGACCTGAGACAGCAGACAGCAGAGCTGCCTCCCGTCTCGCGTCTCCCGTCTCCGGCCTCCCGTCTCCCGACACCTTCCCCGCCGCGCTCACCGACAGCGAGGCGGTCGCCCGGGCCTACGCCGACGAGGTTGCCCGGATCGGACGCTACCTGAGTAATGACCTGGCGGTGCTGGTGGTGTGCGACAAGGCCCTGGCCGAACACATCTGCCGCCACGCCGTGGGCCAGTCGAACAAACGCCCGGTGTTCGATGGCGAGAGCGCGGGGGGCGACGGCGAGCCTGCCCTGCTCCAGCGCGAGCTGCTCGGCCCCGGCGCACGCATCGCGGCCCTCGGCCGGCTGCTGGCCGGGCTCAAGCGCGACCAGGTGCTGGTGCTGCTGCACCTCGACACCCTGGCCGGCGGCGACGAGGGCGCGCTGAGCGGCGAGGCACGCCGAATGACCGAGGTGCTTTACCGCGGTCAAGAACAGGCCGCCACCCTGCTTGGCTTCGTAGACCCCTCGCTCGGGCTACCCCGCGTGCTGGCCGACCGCTTCGCCGTGCGCGTCGAGCTGGCCGGCCTGAGCCGCGAGGTCATTCCGCACCTGCTGACCCGTGCCGAGCGCGAGC
>JAAXUL010000148.1 GCA_013336035.1 Chloroflexales bacterium | reverse complement strand
GCGTGAGGCGCGCAGCGCATCCTGCTCGGCCACCTGCTTGGCCTCGATCGCGCGGGCGAACTCCTCACTGAAGTTGAAATCGGTGATTGAGACCGTCTCAACGATCACCCCGCGTGGCGTGAGCCGCTCGGTCAGCACCTGTTGGATCATATCGGAGACCTCGGGGCGGCGGGTGATCAGCTCCTCCGCGGTGAACTGGGCGGTGGCCGCCTTCAGGGCCTCCTGGATGGCCGGGTCGACCACGCGGCGCTCATAATCGGTGCCGACCTCGCGCACCAGGCGGTCAACCTGGAGCGAGTCGGGGCGGTAGTTGATCACCACGTTGCTGGTCACGATCTGGAGATCGCGGGAGGCGGCCGTCGAGTTCGATTCATAGCGCTGGGTCCGTACCTCCACGATGGTGACGGAGGTGATGAAGGGCGCTCGGAAGTGCAACCCCTCATCGAGGACACCCGTAATCTCGCCGAAGGTCTTCAGGACGCCGCGCGTCCCGGCATCGACCGTGGTGATGGCCGAGGTCAGCACCGCGACGACGGCGATCAGCACGACGGCCAGGCCGATCAACAGGGGGGTCTGACGGCGGGCGCTGGTCCGCGGCAGGCCTACTCGTCCAGGGAACTCTGACATGGGCTACTCCTTACGCTTCTGCCTGGCACACGGGTGCGCCAGCCATACACCGCCCAAAGCCCGGGCGCTCCAGACGAAACGTAAGCTATGAGCCCGAACTGCGCTCTCGGTGCATACAGTATACCTATCAGAAAGCGGATCTCCAGGGCAACGGCGTGGGGATAGTGTGAGGGGCGCGGAAGATGCGGCGCCCCTCACGCGGTCGTACCGATGCCCGGTCAGGGGACGCGGCGCCTGCCGGTGAAGATCCCGACCAGGAACAAGAGCAGACAGGCGCCGAGGATGGCGGTGATCCAGCTGCCCAGGTCAAAGAGCTCGAAGGTTGCCGGCCCGCCGGTGAGCACGCTGTAGAGGAAGCCGCCAAGCAGCGCGCCGACGACGCCGACAATGATGTTCAGCAAGATGCCCTGCTGCGCGTCCGTGCCCATGATCTTGCTCGCCATCCAGCCCGCGAGCCCGCCGAAGATGAGCCACCCGATGATGCCCATACGCCACCTCCTGGAGGTCCCAGCTCCACATCTCACGCTATCGAAATCACCCTAGCGCGCCCCGGTTACACCCAGCGTCCCTGGATGGTCACATTCCGGTTACATCACCCTTGCACCAGCTGTCCCTCACGTGCGACGAGGGGCGTACAACCGCAGAGGAGGCTCGGCTCCGTGACCCCGAGCGCTGGTGGAGGCTGTCGCATTGGTTCGGCTGCCTCTTTTTTGTTGGCCGGCGATCTGGCGCCACGCAGCAGGGGGAGGGGGCAACGTCGATGACCATCTCGCTCACACTCTTGGGGGCCGGCATCGTAGCCGGCCGCCAGCCTGAAGGGGAGGTGATGGGAACACCGATCGACAAGGTGACGCTGTTCTTTGACCTGCGCGAGCGGATCGGCCGCCACGGCGGGCTGATCGCCGAGCAGTTCGCGCCGCGGTCCTTGCGCAGCTGGCCTGGCGCCCCCAGCTCCAAGAGTGGAGCGTGCTCCAGTGCCTTGAGCACTTGAACCTGACCCACGATTACTACGCGCCCAAGATCGCCGTGGCCCTGGCCGCGCCAGCACCGGCGCGCTCCCCCGATATCTACGCACCCTCGTTCTGGGGCCGCATCTATATGCACTTCGCGTTCAGCCCGCGCGCCAGCTTTCCCACCACGGAGGCGATCACCCCGGGCGACACGTTTGGGTGCGCAGTGCTGGCCGGCTACCTGGACCGGCAGACACAGCTACTGACCGCGCTGCGCCGCGCCGAAGGGGTAGATCTGCGCCGGACGTGGGTGCCGATCGCCCCCGCGGTCCGCTTCAACCTCGGCGACTGCCTGAAGATCCTTGTGTACCACGACGCCCTCCATCTCGGCCAGGCGCTGCGCGTGCTGGCGGCCACCCCGAGGCGCAGCTGGTCGGCTGGGCGGCCCTGAGCGTGAGCCCCTTCGCCTACGCGCACTACACGATCCCCCTTACCGAGCTGGCCCTTCTGCCGCTGCTCGGCCTGGTCGCGCTGGCGGCGCTGCTGGCCCGCCTTGGCGGGCTCGGCCTGCGGCACCGCGACCTCGGCTGATCGTCGTGGCGCTGTAGGCGTGCCGGAGCAGCAGACGCTGCCCTGTGATCCGCTGCCCTCAGGCCAGCTGCGGCGCGCGATGGCGGGCGAGCTCGCGCTCGAGCAGCGCCACCGCCGTCCTGACCGCGTCCTCGGCCCGGATCTGTGCGGCGAGCGCCGCGGCTCGTCGCCCCATCGCGGGATCATCCACGGCCGTCCGGATCGCCGCCGCCAGCCGGTCGGCGGTGAGCTTGCGCTGCGGGATGGGCTGGGGTCCCAGACCGCGCTCGGCGATGACCCGCCCCCAGAAGGGCTGGTCGCCGACGACGGGGCAGATCACCGTCGGCTTACCGGCCCGCAGGCCGGCCGCAGTCGTGCCGGCCCCGCCGTGATGCACGACTGCCACCATGTGCGGGAAGAGCCAATCGTGCGGCGCCTCGTCCAGGGCGAACACCGTGTCGGGCAACGCGCCCGGGGCGAGCCCACCCCAGCCTCGCGCGAGCACGCCGCGCTGCCCGGCCTGCGCCAGCGCATCGAGCACGACCTCGGTTCGGCGCGGAGCACCCCGACCGCCCATACTGCCGAAGCCGATGTAGACCGGGGGTGGGCCCGCAGCCAGGAAGGATGCAAGCGGTGCGGGCGGCTCCCAGGCCCCGGAGGGTGCAAGGAACCAGTATCCCGTGACGTGGACGTGGGGCGGGAAGTCCGTGGGGACCGGCAGAAGGTGCGAGCTGTATGGGTAGAGGATGGGCGCTCTGGGGTACCAGCAATCGGATAAAGTCAGGGCGGTGGTGTCGCATCCTAGCCACTCCAGTGCCGTAGTGGGCTGTCAGGCTGTGCCCGTGATACCAGGTATGTCGTGGTATCCTTCGGTCGGGATACGCTAACCCATGGCTGTACTGAGAGCGGGCGGAGGTCGTCCGGCTCGCCGCGGCGGGGCACTTTGTGCAGGAGGAGGCCCCGCTGGAGCTGGGCGAGGCCGTGGCCGGTTTTCTGGCGCGCACGAGATGAGGCTGCGCGCTGCCTTGCGACCCGTTGCGCGCTCCTGGCGCCTGTGGCCCGGCCGGTCGGGCTCCAGATCACTGGGGTAAGATCGCTACGGGTATGGGGATAGCCAGCCACGTCGCCAGAGCGATCCGCGATGCGCCCAGGGGATCGCCGTTGATCTTCGCAAACGGCACCGAGGAGACCCCGATGCTGAGCCAACCGTTTGTGATCCCCGCGGCCCTCTGCTTCGTGCTGGCGCTCCCGCTCGTCTTTGGCTGGATCGCGCCCAACCGGGGCTATGGCATCCGCACCCCGGCGACCCTGGCCGACCCCCAGCGCTGGTATCGGGTCAACCGGCTTGGGGGCGGGGCGCTCTGCCTGGCGGGCCTCACCTACCTCCTCGTCGCGGCGCTCGACCCGACGCGTGGCGCCACCCGCAGCGACTTCCGCATCTGGCTGGTGCATCTGGCGGCCTTCGCCCTGCCACTTCTGGGCAGCCTCCTGCTGATTCGGCGCCTGCTCGGCCGACCCTAGCTCGCCTGTACGCGGCATGGGTGCGATAGGTGACTCAGAGCGCCAGGAAGTCCCCACGCACAACGCGTGTGCGGCGCCCGGCGCGGCGCAGCTCAATGCCGGCGCGGCCCTGCACCTGCCAGCGCTCCCCCACCTGCACCAGGGCCGTCTCCTCGTCGATGCCGAGTACGGTCAGATCTGCGGGCAGGCCGCGCAGGGCCAGCCCGCGCAGCGGGCTGGGTAGGGCGTCGTAGTGTGGCAGGATCACCACATTAGGCACCAGGCCGAGGGCCGGTCGGGTGGCCAGGGGCCAGCGCAGGCGCGGGGCGACCAGCGCCGCGCCCAGGATCATCGCCCCGGCGCTACAGCCGACGATCACCCCGCCGCGGGCGTGCACTGCCCGGATCGCCGCCCCGGCTGGGGTGGCACGCAGGGTATCGAGTAGGAACCCCGGCTTGCCACCGGAGAGGTAGACCAGGTTGGCGGCCATGATCCGCTGGACGACCTGCGGATCGTCGGCCCGCGCCCCCGCCCCGATCAGGATGACGTCGACGCTAGCCTTGAGGGCGGTGAAGTGAGCCTGGCCCAGCTGCGCCCAGCGCGCCACCACCGCCGGGCCATCGGGGACGGCGGCGGTGGGGATGATCGCCACGTGGGGGCGAGCGCCCCGCTCCGCTCGCTCCAGCAGCCCCGCGTCGATCGCGCGCATGCCCGCGAGAAACTCGCCCGAGCCGACCAGGGCCAGCGTTCCGCCCATCCGGTCTCCTTCAGAAGTAGCCATCGCGCTTAGCCGTGATCTGGCCCGGCCTCACCCACGAAGCGCACCGCCTGCGCCGGGCGCGTCTGCACCGTCAGCTGGAAGAGGTCGGGGCGGGCGTAGTGGCCGACCACGTCCAGGTCGAAGGTGGCCCGGCTGATCGCACCAACGTCGATCTCGGCGGTCAGGATGGCCGGCGCGTCGAAGGCTGGCCCGGCCAGCACCTCGCCCAGCGGGCCGACGATGCAGCTCCCGCCGCGGATCAGCACGGTCGCCGGGTCGTCGCCCTGGATGGGCGCCACGTCGGGCGGGAAGTCGCCGCGGCGGGCGAACTGGCAGGCCGAGAGCACGAAGCAGCGCCCCTCCAGCGCGATGTGGCGCATCGAGGGCAGCCAGGTCTCGCGGTCATCCACTGTCGGCGCACAGTAGAGCTGCACGCCCTGGCCGTAGAGCGCCAGGCGCAGCTGGGGCATGTAGTTCTCCCAGCAGATCGCCGCGCCGAGCCGGCCGAGGGCCGTCGGCAGCACCGGGAGGGTCGAGCCGTCGCCGAAGCCCCAGATTAAGCGCTCCATCGCGGTCGGCATCACCTTGCGGTGGGTGCCGAGCAGGGCACCATCGGGGCCGAAGAAGAGCGCCGTGCAGTAGAGTGTGCCGCCAGCGCGCTCGATGATGCCAATCACCAGGTGCAGGCCGTGGGCACGGGCAGCCGCGCCGAGGGCGGCGGTCTCCGGGCCGGGCACTGCGAGGGCGCTCTCGTAGTAGCGCCGGAACAGGTCGCGCCCCTCGGGCGCGCGCATGCCCACCCTGGCGCCAAAGTCCAGGCCCTTAGGGTAGCCGCTGAGGAAGGCCTCGGGGAAGACCACCAGCTGGACGCCCTGGGCGGCCGCCTCGGCGATCAGCTGGAGTGCGCGGGCGAGCGAGGCATCGCGGTCGAAGGCCACGGGGGCATCCTGCACCACGGCGGCGCGAAAGGGCTGAGGGGTTGTCACAGTGTCGATCATAGTGCTCTCGGATGTGTGAGTCGCTATCTGCCTCCGCGCCGCGCGGCCGCAGGGGGCGGCGCGGCGGCGCCGCTGCGCTAGCGTACCACCGCTTCCACGGCCTGGATCACCCGCAGCGCGCGCAGGGTGACCCACTTACTCGGCTGACCTTTGCGCTCGATGTCTGCCCAGACCTTGCCGTTGAGCGTGTTCTCGAGCCGCCAGCGTCCTTGCCTATCCTGCTTGCCCAGCAGCCAGCGGTAGGCCGCGGCGAGCCGGGGGTCACCGCCATAGCCCAGCGCGGCCAGCACCGCCAGGGTCTCCAGCACGTCGCTCCAGTAGCTGAGCGAGAAGCCGAGCGTGAACCAGGCCGCGCTCACCCGCTCGCTGGCCGGGTAATTGGCCTGGGCCAGATCGTAGCGCAGGAGGAATTGGGCACCCTGGGCCAGCGCCCGCTCCACGAGCGGCGTGCGCCGGTGCGGTGGGACCGCGAGCAGCGCCTTGAGCGCCTTGGTCGCACCCCAGGCGCAGGGCTGCTGCCGGTTGTCGCCGCAGGCGAAGTCGGGGCCGCTCGTGCCGGAGGCGTAGTAGGCGATTGGCGCCTCGCCGGTGATGGCGTGCGCCTGCCAGTCCAGGGCCTGCTGCACCCGCGGATCGTCCAGCCAGCCCAGCCGGATCAGCGCGGTCAGCAGATTCCCGTTGAGACAGTGGACGACGCCACTGGGCGCGGGGCGCTGATTGTACGAGAACCCGCCATTGCTCGCTTGGCTGTGCGCAAGCAGGTAGGCGCAGCCACGCTGGACCCGGGCGTCGCCTGGGTCGGCGCCCAGATCCCCTAGCAGGATGATCTGCCAGGCGGTGCCGCGATACTTCCCGTAGCCACCGCCGGGCTTCTGCCAGTAGCCCTCAGGCTGCTGGGCGGCCAGGATGGCCGGCACAGGGCCGCTAGCCATGATCGCCGCCTGGGCCGCTTGCACCTCCGGGTCGTCGGCGGGCCGACCGAGCAGATCGCGCAGGGCGAACCAGCGGATCGCCGGATTGGCCGGGTCGGGCTCCAGCAGCCAGGCCAGCGCGTCGGCGTGAGCAGCATGCATCCAGGACATCCGCATCTCCTCCATTGGCCGAGTCAGCGTTGGCCAGCGCCAGCGGTCCGAGCAGGCGTATCAGCACCTCTTCTCGCCACAACGCGTGGAAACCTGTGGAAGTGGCGTTCGCCTCGCGATGGCATCACGACTCTGTCGCGACCCGGATCGATTCGGGCGCAGGCGCTCCCTCAGGGGCATAGAGCAATACGCGCACCTCGGGAAGCTCGGCAAACGCCGCCTCGATCTTCGGGCGGACCTCGTCCCAATTCAAGCCGCCGTTGCCACAGCCAAGCGGTGGCACGGCGAGCGAGCCGATCTGATGGTCACGAACCGTGGCGATCAATCCCTCCAGCCCGGACTCAATATCCTCCATCTGGGATTTGCCTCGCCAGTGGCGTTTCGTTGGGAAGTTGATAATGTAGCGTGGATTGATCAATTGAGCCGTCGGCACGACAAACATCTGGCCGGGAACCACCTCCCCGCGCTTACAGGCGGCCTGGTAGGCGCTAAAGTTGGCGGGGTAGGCCTGGCGAAACTGGAGCGCGATGCCCTTGCCCATGACTCCCACCGTATTGACGGTGTTGACCAGGGCTTCGACATCGGCATCGAGCAAATTGCCATGCAGATGCTCAATCATGGCAGGCCCCTCAGTAGTACCACCTGGACCCTTATCATAACACCGCCGGTGTGCGCCTGGAGCTCGGGCCGTGAATCAGCAGCTTATCGGGCTCTCCTGGGATATTGGCCGGCTGATTGGCGAGCTCCAGCAGGGCGAAACCTGGGGCCGCTCCGTGGTTGAGCAGCTTGCCCGCGACCTTCAAGGTGAATTCCTGGGTCTCGGCGGCTTCTCTGCGCGCAACCTCTGGCGGATGCGGCGCTTCTATGACACCTACGCCAGCGGTGAAAAACTCGCACCGCTGATGCGAGAAATTGACTGGACCCACAACCTGATCATCCTGGATGAGAACCCCTCGATCGGCATCATCCTCTGCAAGTCGAAGGACAAGACGATTGTGGCGTATGCCCTGCGCGAGTCGGCCAGGCCGATCGGCGTTGCAACCTACCGCATTCTCTCCACGCTGCCCAGCGACCTTCAGGGCCAGCTCCCTGTCCCCGAGCAGGTCGCCAGGCTGCTGGAGGATGTATATGCACGAGGATTGTAGCTTGATCACGCTCGCCTCAGGGTCGTGTTGTGCCAGGGTCGGTCATCTTGACGGCTCCCGCATCATGGTGTTATGCTGATGTGTGAATATTATCATCACATATTCACACGCTCACAATAACAGGCCTCACCATGCCTAAAGGCTTCACAGATCACGAAAAGGACCTCATCCGGGCGCGGCTGCTCAGCGCCGGTGACAGCCTGTTTTCCACCCACGGCCTGAAGAAGGCCCGGGTCGAGGATCTCGCCGCCGCGGCGCGCATCTCCACCGGCGCCTTCTACCAGTTCTTCGAGTCCAAAGAGGCGCTCTTGCTGGCGGTCTTTGAGCAGGCCGAGCAGCGCTTTCGCCAGGATCTCCTGGCGGCCATCGACCGCCCCGGACCCTCGCCGCGCGCGCGCCTCCTGAGTATCCTCCAGCAGGCCTTCGCGCTGCTGCACACCGTCCCGGTGCTCCGGCTCCTCACCAGCAGCGACTACGATCTGCTCGTCCGGCGCGTGCCCGACCACGCGATGCGCGCTCACGTGGCCAGCGATCTGCGCTTCTTCGAGACCTTTGTCGCCCGCTGCCGGGAGGCCGCGATCCCGATCCAGGTCGCCCCACCCGAGATCAGCGCCCTGCTGTACCCCCTGATCCTGGCAGCCATGCATCCCGATCTCCCCCAGATGGACCCCTTGCGCACGAGCATCGACCCCCTGCTCGAGCTCATCGCCGCCTACTGCCTAGGCGAGGTCGTGCTCCACACGCAGCCCTCCAGTGTTCCAGGATCGACGATGGAGGAAAAACCGCACCCATGAACCTCGCGATCGAGACCACGAACCTGGGCAAACGCTACGGAGCGGTGCAGGCCGTCGAGCAGCTCTCGCTGCGCGTGGCCGAGGGCGAGATCTATGCCTTTCTGGGCCTCAATGGCGCCGGCAAGACCACGACCATCCGCATGCTGCTGGGGATGATCCGGCCCACCACCGGCAGCGCCCGCGTGCTCCAGACCCCAGTGCGCCTCGGCCAGCGCGAGCCCTGGGCCGCGGTGGGCTACCTCGTCGAGCAGCCCCAGAGCTATCGCGAACTGACCGTCGCCGAGAATCTCGAGGTTGCCCGACGCCTCCACCCAGGTACCCCACGCGCGGCCGTCGGCCAGATCATCGAGCGTCTGGGCCTGAGCGCCTATGCCCAGCGCCGGGCCGGCACGCTCTCCCAGGGTAACGCCCAGCGCCTGGGCCTGGCCCGTGCGCTGCTGCACCAGCCGCGCCTGCTCTTCCTTGACGAGCCCGCCAACGGCCTCGACCCGGCCGGCATCGTCGAGATCCGCGCGCTGCTGCGCGAGCTGACCCACGAGCACGGGGTCACCATCTTCATGTCCAGCCATATCCTGGCGGAAGTGGCCCGGCTGGCCCAGCGGATCGGGATCATCCACCAGGGGCGGCTGCTGCACGAGCTGACCATCGAGGCGCTGGAGCAGGATCGCCAGCGGCGGCTGCTGATCCGCGCCCGCGACCTCGTGGGCGCTGCCCGGGCCTTGCGGGGCGCGGGGCACCCGGCCGATGTCCTCCCCGACGGCACGCTCGCGCTCAGCGCCAGCGCCGCCATCGAGCGCCCCGACGACATCGCCAGCCTGCTGGTCCAGGCGGGCACCCCGCCCACCCAGGTGCTGGTCGAGGAAGAGGAGCTCGAGCACTACTTTCTGCGCCTGATCGGCGCGGCGGAAGGGGTGGACTATGCGTGACCTATCGGCGATGATCTGGGTCGAGGCCCGCAAGGCGCTCCGCTCGCGGATACCGCTCTGGACGGCGCTGGGCGCGATCTGGATGCCCGTCGGCCTGGGCTGCATCCTCTTTGCCGCCACCCACCCCGAGCTCTCTCACTCCATCGGGCTGATCAGCGCGAAAGCCAATCTGATGGCCTATGCCAGCATGGATTGGGCCAGCTATCTGGCCCTGGCCGGCCAGCTCCTCGCCGGCGGGGGCTTCTTTTTCTTCGTCGTGGCCGTGAGCTGGATCTTTGGGCGCGAGTTTGTCGACGGCACGCTGAAGGAGCTGCTGGCGGTCCTGGTGTCTCGCAGCAGTGTGATTCTGGCCAAGTTCCTGGTGATGCTGATCTGGTCGGCGGCCCTGAGTGGGGTGCTCTTTCTGGGCGTCCTGGTGATGGGCCTATTGATCAACTTGCCGGGCGGCGCACAGACGGTGCTGCGTGCGGGCGTGCTGCGCCTGGGGGTCACCGCCAGTCTGGCCATGCTCGCGGCGCTACCCTTTGGCTTCCTCGCCAGCGTGGGCCGGGGCTACCTGGCGCCTCTGGTCGTGGCCGTGCTCACGCTGATCCTGACCAACCTGATCGCGCTCGCCGGGTGGGGCGACTACTTCCCCTGGGCCATCCCCGGGCTCTACGCCCAGGGCGCCAGCCCGCTGCCGCCGCTCAGCTACGGGATCAGCGCGCTGACCGGCCTGGCCGGCATCGTCGCCACCGATCGCTGGTGGCGCTGGGCTGATCAGAGCCGGTAGGCCGTGGCGCATGCTTCGGCGGCGCTACTCAGCCTCCTCGTGGGCGAGGTCGCGCATCAGCCGGTGCAGGTCGATGGCCAGGCCCTGGTGCGCCGTCAGCTCCTGTGCCGCCGCCTCGGTGAGCCCGGCGCGTGCAAAGATGGCGTGGGTCACCGTCCAGCCCTGGCCGCCCTGCGGCAGCTCCGCGAGGACGAGCGGCGTCCTGGTGCCGAGCAGCTCGCGTACCACCGTGCGGCTCACGGCGTCTTCGCCCCACTTGCACTCGCCCAGTAAGATCTGCCGGCTTTGCCAGTTAATCGCCACTACATCAACCTGGACCTTGCGGCCCCAGTGGCTGCCGATCACCTGTGGGAACCAGGGTAGCACGCCAGCGCCGCCGGCCCAGCGCACCCACGCGCGGGCCAGCTCCTCCCAGGCGGTCTGGCCGACGAAGGCCCGCAGCCCCTGCTGGATGCCCGGCAGCACCAGCTCAGGCTGGTAGTTGAGATCGTCCTGCATCGGGGCGATGAAGCGGAAGTAGAAGCGGAAGAAGGGGTCGCTCAGGTGGTAGCGCCCCTGGCGCGAGCGCTGCTGCTCTGCTGGGGGCACCGTTGCCGGCAGCCGGCGCTCGACCAGCCGCAGCTCCTGGAGCCGCTGGAGGTAGGCCGGCAGGTGGGTCTTGCTGACGAAGCTCGCCTCACTGATCTCGTTCATCGTGTGGGCGCCCCGGCCGATGGTCTGAACGATAGTGCGGTGAACGCGTGGGTCGCGGATCTCGTCGGAGAGGATGAGTGTCGGCTCGGAGAGGAACATGCTGCCGGGTGAGAGGATGACGTCGCGCAGGTTGCCGACGAGCCCGCGCTCGGGCTGGAGCCACTCGAGGTAGGCCGGCACCCCGCCGACGATGGCGTAGGTGGCGACCAGCTCCTCGGCTGACCAGTGGGGCAGGAATGCGGGCAGGGTGCCAAAGGGCAGCGGTCGGAGCAGCCACTGGCCGGTCATACGCCCGAAGAGCGGCGACGAGCCCGCCAGCAGGGTCTCCATGGTGTGAACCTGCGACCCGCAGAGGAAGATGCGCACCTGGGAGTGCTGGAAGTGTTGGTCCCAGGCGTGCTGGAGGGCCGAGAGTGCGGCCGAATCGGCCTCGATGGCGTAGGGCAGCTCGTCGAGGATGATGACGTGGGAGCGCCCTTCGAGCATCTGGGCGACGGACAGCCAGAGGTCAGGCCAAGTCTCGAAGATGGGGGCCTGCTCCAGCGGCACGCCGAGGAGGCGCGCGTAGAAGCGGCGGCGCTGGTAGGTGGGCAGCTCGCGCTCGGCGACCCAGTAGGTCGTGGCGATGCCGCTCTGGGCGGCCCAGTGGCGCAGCAGCGCGGTCTTGCCGACGCGCCGGCGGCCGTAGAGAAGCACCAGCTGCCCGGGGCCGGGGCGCTGGCGCGCGAGCAGCTGATTGAGGAAGGCCAGCTCCTGCGACCGGTTGATGAACATAAGGACACTCCAACAATAATACCCACACCGCTTATTATAAGCGATGTGGGTATTATGAGAAGGAGAGGCGATGGAGATTACCCTGGCAGGCTAAAAAGGGAGAAGGGCCTTGCTTTTATGCTCACGCCGCTTATGATAAGAGGAATGGAAAAAGGCTGCGATCAGGTAGCGCATGTGAAGGATGCGAGAGCTTCTGCCTGGCGACGTATGGCCGGAACTGGGTACCAAACTGGGTGCCATTCGGCCAGTCAGGGGGTGTCAGCGTCAGTCCATTGGTGTCTAGGAGGTAGGCGGTCTTTAGCCTTTTGTAAAGAGAAATCAGTCCGTGTTAGTCCTTACAGATACAGCCTGTCAAGGCCGGTTCACTTTTGACCCAGATCGCCGAGTTGCTTTTGACCCACCCCGGCGATTGGGGTAGTACATTTGCGCGGATGTCGTGGGCTGGACG
>JAAXUL010000776.1 GCA_013336035.1 Chloroflexales bacterium | reverse complement strand
CCAGGCCCTCACCCGCCGCGGGCTCCTTGTCCTTGATCTCTTTAATCCCGACCCGAACGAGATCCTGCGCGAGGACAATCGTATGGTCCTCGACCGTGAGTACCAGCTCGACGGGCGCCACGTGCAGAAGTTTGTCGCCATCGACAGCGACGCCGCCGCGCAGCTCAGCCGCGTCACCTACTTTTATGACGAGACGGATGGCGAGGGCGCGCTGACGCGGCGCATTATGCGCTTCAGCATGCGCTGGCTCTACCGCTTCGAGCTCGAGCACCTCCTCGCCCGTGCCGGCTTCACCCTGCGCAATATCTACGGCTCCTACGATCTCGACGACTATACGAGCGGCAGCCTGCGCCTGATCGCGGTCGCCGGCCTTGCCCGCTAAGAGAGTCAGAAACGGCGGCCCTTGTGGGGCCGCCGAGAGGAAAGAGATGGCGGTGTGAGGCTATGAGGAGTAGCTGCGTTGTCAGACGACGACCACCGCAAATCGTTCGTCTTGGCCCAGCTGTGCCCAGTATAGCCCCGCCATGTTGGTTCGACGTTAACGCGCTGTTAGAGTTTTGTTAGCGCGTTTAGTCGCCGACCGCCGCTGCCTCCTCCAACAGCATTGGCTCCATGGCCACCGGGGCCTCAGCGGCGACAATGGTCGCCTTCGCGCCCCCGATCGTCCAGCGCAGCAGCAGCGGCGTCGCCAGCGAGGTCGCCAGGGTCATCATAATCGCCACCGCGTAGAGCGAGTCATCCACCAGCCCCGCGGCCCGGCCGGCCGTCACCATCACAAGGGCCACCTCGCCGCGTGCCACCATCCCGACCCCGATAGTGAGCGACTCGCGCGAGGGAACCCGCGCCACAAGCGCTCCCAGCCCACAGCCGATAACCTTCCCCGCCACGGCCAGGGTCAGCACCGCGATGGTCAGCGCGGGCGCCTGCCACAGTGCCGACGCATCTACCTCGAGGCCGATCGTCACAAAGAAGAGCGGGATGAACAGGCTGTAGCCGATCATGCTCACCCCATCGTGGAGCGCGTGCCCGGGCTCGGTGTGGCGCGCCGTGATCACGCCCAGCAGGTAGGCCCCGGTGATCGACGCCACCGAGCCCAGCACCTCGGCGCCCCACGCGTAGAGCAGGAGCATCCCGATCAGCACCGCCACCGACGTCTCGCGCTGGGGCACATACTTATTCGCGTGCACCAGCCGCGGCATCAGCCAGTCGCCGACGAACCAGGCCACCGGCAGGAACAGGGCCATCTTGCCCATCGAGAGCCAGAAGCCGCCCTCGCCTGCCAGGGCCAGCACCGCCGAGAGCACCACCACGCCTAGCACATCGTCGATCACCGCCGCGCCCATAATGATCGACCCCATGCGCGAGCGCAGCTGCCCCAGCTCGCGCAGCACCTCGGCCGAGATGCTCACGCTGGTCGCTGTCAGCACCGCGCCGAGGAAGAGGGCCGGCAGTACGTCGAGCCCGAAGGCCCGCCCGAGCAGGAAGCCGCCGCCGAGGGGCAGCAGTACCCCGCCCACCGCGGTGAGCGTGGCCGCCCGCCCCGCCGCGCGCAGCTCGCCAAGGTCGGTCTCCATCCCGGCGATAAACATCACCAGGATGACGCCAATCTGCCCGAAGATCCGCAGCGCCTCGGTCGG
Source organism: Chloroflexales bacterium (assembly GCA_013336035.1). GTDB lineage: Bacteria > Chloroflexota > Chloroflexia > Chloroflexales > Chloroflexaceae > CAIWXH01. The sequence continues at coordinate 2,662 of JAAXUL010000776.1, read as the reverse complement.
CGCGTTCAGGGCGATAATCGCCGGGCCAAGGGCTAGCCCCAGCAGCAGCTTTCCAAGCACCCCTGGCATCCCAATGCGGCGACTCGCCAGACCGGCCATCTTCGCGCCTACCAGCATCAGCGCCATCCAGGGTAATACGGAAAGTGATGAGTGCATGCTCTCCCCCTCTGCGCGGCTCCAGCCCGGAAAAAAAGAAACACTCGCCCCACACTATGTGGGACGAGCCTGTTTATAGCCCCCGGTCGGCGTGCGTCTAACTACGCCCGCCTCCGATGTCGGGTCCCTGCGCTCCTACCATTGAGCTCTGCTATCGGGTGCCTACGTTGCCAGCGCGCGGCGCGAGCGCCGTTTGCCTTTTTACGCGGCCTTTATATGTGCTCACCATACGCCTGGTTCTATAGGCATGTCTACGTACGCTTTGTCCAAAAAAAAGCCCGGGCCTTAGTGATCTTTTGTATCCGGCGCCCTGCCGCCCAGTGGCGGCCACTGAGCGCCCTTGACAGACTCGCCCCCTCCCTCTACCATATGGGGTGCGGGCGAACACAGGTTCGCCCGCGCCCATTCATGAGGGGGCTGCGATGTCCGAACTCTTTCAGGGCCTCAACCCTGCCCAGCGCCGCGCCGTCGAGGCTATCGCCGGGCCTGTGCTGGTCCTCGCCGGCCCGGGCAGCGGCAAGACCCGCGTGCTGACCCACCGCGTCGCCTACCTGATTAAGGCCGTCGGCGTCGACCCATACGATATCCTCGCCGTCACGTTCACGAACAAGGCCGCCCGCGAGATGAAGGACCGCCTGGCCGCCCTCATCGGCCGCGGCGTCGCCCAGGCCCTCACCGTCGGCACCTTCCATAGCCTCTGCGCCCGCTTTCTGCGCAAAGATATCGTCCACCTCGGCCGCGAGCGCGACTTTGTCATCTACGACAGCGACGACCAGGAGCGGCTTATGCGCCGCGTCCTGCGCGACCTCAACCTGGACGAGAAGCAGAACCCGCCCCGCGCCATCCAGGCTCGCATCTCCAGCGCCAAGAATGAGCTTGTCTCCCCCGCCGAGTACGCCCGCCTCAACCGGACCTACTTCGACGAGATCGTCGTCCGCTGCTACGAGCGCTACCAGGCCCTCCTCCGCGAGTCGAACGCCCTCGACTTCGACGACCTGCTCGTCGAGACTGTCCGCCTCTTCGACCAGCACCCCGAGGTGCTCGAACGGTACCAGGAGCGCTACGCCTACTTGCTGGTGGACGAGTACCAGGATACCAACCGCGCCCAGTACATCCTGGTCAAGCAGCTCGCCGCCAAGCGGCGGAATCTATTCGTCGTGGGCGATGATGATCAAAGTGTGTACGGCTGGCGCGGCGCCGACATCCGCAACATCCGCTCGTTCGAGCAGGACTACCCCGACGCCCAGGTGATTCTGCTCGAGCAGAACTACCGCTCGACCCAGGCCATCCTCGACACCGCCCAGGCCGTGATCAACGCCGGCGATAAGCGCAAGCACGTCAAGAAGCTCTGGACCGAGAACGATGAGGGCTTCCAGGTCTCGCTCCACGAGGGCTACGATCAGGACGAGGAGGCCGCCTTTGTCGCCGACGAGGTCGCCCGCCTCGTGGCCTCTGGCGATTTCACCCTGCGCGACTGTGCTGTGATGTACCGCACCAACGCCCAGTCTCGCGCCCTCGAGGAGTCCCTCTCGCGCCGCGGTATCCGCTACCAGATCGTTGGCGGCATCCGCTTCTGGGAGCGCAAAGAGGTCAAGGATCTCCTCGCCTACCTGCGCCTCGCCTATAACCCCTACGATAGCATCAGCCTCACCCGCGTTCTCAACTGGCCCACCCGCGGCATCGGCGAGCGCACCGAGGCCGAGCTCATCCGCTGGGCCACACAGCTCGGCGTCCCTGTGTTCCAGGCCCTCAAAGAGCTTGAGAGCGAGGGTGTGCAGACTCCCTTTAGCGCCCGCACAACCAGCGCCCTACACGGCTTTCTCAGGCTCGCCGATGAGCTTGGCGAGGTCCGCCGCCAGCTGCCCCTTGTCGAGCTCATCGAGCGCCTGCTGGAGCGGGTGAATGTGCGCGAGGCCCTTGTCCGCGAGTATGGCGCCGAGGAGGCCGACGACCGCTGGGCCAACATCGAGGAGCTTACCGCCATCGCTGTCCGCTACAGCGAGCTGCCCATCGAGGCTCAGCTGCCCACCTTCCTTGAGGAGGTCGCCCTCGTCGCCGATGTCGACAAGCTCGATCCCGAGGCCGACGCTGTAACATGTATCACCCTGCACCAGGCCAAAGGGCTCGAGTACCCCGCCGTCTTTCTGATCGGCCTCGAGGATGGCCTGCTCCCCCACAGCCGCTCGCTTGACGAGCGCGACAAGCTCGAGGAGGAGCGCCGCCTGCTCTATGTTGGCATGACCAGGGCCAAGCGGCGCCTCTACCTCTGCTACGCCTTCAGGCGCACCAGCTTCGGGCGCACCAATATAAGCACGCCCTCCCGCTTCCTCGCCGACATCCCCCGCGAGCTTGTCAAGCAGCCCGCCCGCCGTGGCGCGGCCGCGGTCTCACCACAGCCCGGGCGCGGCGGCGCCTACGGGGCCGGCCGAGGGGCGTCACGAGGCTCTAGCTGGGGCGAGGGCCGCCCCCAGGGCACGCCGCCTGCGGGTGGCGTCGTCTCTCCCAG
>JAAXUL010000147.1 GCA_013336035.1 Chloroflexales bacterium | reverse complement strand
ACCGCGTCCTCGACCCGGCCACCCCTGACGCGGCGCTGGTCGACCCCGCCGTGGCGGCGCGGCTCCTGGCCGACTACCAGCTGGTCTACCTGGCGGCCTACGAACGGGTGATGCTGCTGATCGCGCTGGTCTGCCTCGCGGGCAGCCTGCTGGCGTGGTTCGGTCTGCCGCGTGAGCTGAAGGCGATCTACCTGGCCGAGGAGTCCGGGCCGTAAGTGCCTCGACGCCGCTGGCGCCCTCTCCGACGATCTCGAGATCGTCGGAGCCGGCGAGGAAGAAGCGCAGTCCGCCCCGCACGGCTGCGCGGTTGTCGACCACGAACACCCGAGTACGTGGGCTAGTCATGATGCGCCTCGCTCGGCGCCGCTACTCACCCGGGGCGCGAAGATCCTAAGGTCGCTGTAGTTGGCTCCCACCCGTGCGCGCAGCCAGCGTACTGCCTGGCATGCCTGTCGCTCTCTTCGCGCAACCACTTCGTCTACCTGTGGACGAGCATTGAGTCGGCGCGGTGCCTGCCCCTGCTTGCACACGATGCCGTCTCGTGGCGCACGCGCCCGGCGAGCGGTCTGCTGCTGGCTCTGGTGGACAGCCGGAAACAGTTGCGGATGATCCGCCGCCTATCCACATGGACGGCGCGCCCTTCACCATACGGCCTATACTTCAAGCTATGGACCGGTCGGCAATCGCTTGCATATACGCTCTCTCAGGCATTCTGCGCCGGACGGCGGTGCTCGTCGTGGCGCTGATGCTCGCCGCTCTCGCCGGCACCGCCGTTGCGGGGGAGTCGGCGCGCCCGGCTGCGACAGCCGGCGCTCTCCCCGTCAGGGTGCTCGACATTGCCGAGGGACTCCCACATCCTAGCGTGTACGCCATCGCCCGCGACCCCTTTGGCTTCCTCTGGTTCGGCACTCTCGAGGGGCTGGCGCGCTACGATGGCCACCGCTTCGTCGTCTACCGCCCCGACCCCTCCAATGCGAACTCGCCGGCGAGCGCCCAGATCGACACGCTCTACACCGACCGCGCGGGCGTGCTCTGGATCGGCACGTTCGCCAGCGGGCTCAACCGCTACGACCCGCGTAGCGAGCGCTTTACCCTCTACCGTCACGACCGCGCCGACCCAGCCAGCTTGAGCAACGACGCCGTGCGCGCCATCCACGAAGATGCGGCGGGGACGCTCTGGGTCGGCACACTGGGCGGGGGGCTCAACCAGCTCGACCGGGCCACGGGGCGCTTCACCCACTACCGCCACGATCCCGACGACCCGTACAGCCTGAGCGACGATCACGTCGCCGACATCCGCGACGACGGGCGGGGCGGGCTCTGGGTCGCCACGGCGGGAGGGCTAAACCGGTTCGACCCCACGACAGGCCGCTTCACCGCCTACCGCCACAGCCCCGCCGACCCCGCCTCCATTGGCGGCGACACTATCGCGACGCTGCTGCGCGACGGTTCAGGCGCGCTCTGGGCGGGCGTCACCGGCGCCGGCCTCTACCGCTACGACGAGGCGCGCAACCAGTTCACCGGCTACCGCAGCAGCCCCGCCGGCCTGCGCAGTGCCAACGTGGTGGCCCTGGCCGAGACGAGCCCGGGGCAGCTGTGGGTCGCCACCCACGGCGGCGGGCTCTCCCGCCTCGACGTGGGCAGCGGCCGCTTTACCAACTTCAACAGCCTCGCTCTGGGCGGCAGCGGACTGGCGACCGAAAACATCGAGAGCCTCTTTCCGAGCGCCGATGGGTTACTCCTGGTCGGGACGGAGGATCGTGGCGTCGCCCTGGTCGACCTCCAGCCCGGGCCGTTCACCATCTACACAGCGAGCACCGACCGACGGTCCTACCCCGGGGCCCCCTGGCCAGGGGTCATCCGGGCAACTGTCGAGGATCGCGATGGCGCGGTATGGCTCGGCGTGGCCGACTCGGGCGTCGCCCGCTTCGACCGTCAGCGGGGCGTGGTGACCCACTACCGCCACGACCCCGCCGACCCCCACAGCCCCGCCGGCAACCGGCCCCAGGCCATGCTCCTCGACCGGAGCGGGACGCTGTGGATCGGCTACCACACTGGCCTGGACCGCTTTGACCGCACGACCGGCCGCTTCGTAAACTACCCCGCCAACCCCGCCGACCCCGCGGCGCTGAGCCACGGCGACATCTACGACCTGTACGAGAGTCGCGACGGGGCGATCTGGATCGGCACCCGCGGCGGCGGCCTGAACCGCCTCGACCCGGCCACCGGCCGCTTCACCCACTACCGCCACGACCCGAGCGACCCGACGAGCATCAGCTCGGATAACGTCGGCGCCATCGTCGAGGACCAGCGCGGCGACCTCTGGCTCGGCACCGAGAGCACGGGCCTGAGCCGCCTCGACCGGGCCACGAGGCGCTTCACCCACTACCGCCACGACCCGAACGACCCGAACACGCCAGGGTCAAACACCGTGCTGGCGCTCTACGCCGACCCGGAGGGCATCCTCTGGGCCGCCACCTGGAACAGCGGTCTCGATCGGATCGACCCGGCCACCGGCCGCTTCACGCGCTACACGGTCGCCGACGGCCTGCTGAGCGGGAAGGTCAACGGCATCCAGCCCGACGACGGCGGCAGGCTCTGGCTCACCTCGAACCAGGGCCTGATGCGCTTCGACCCGCGCACCGGGACGAGCGTGGTCTACACCGCCGCCTCAGCGGGCCTGCCGCCCGGCGGCTTCGCGCTGAACGGGTCGGCGCGCACGCACTCCGGCGAGCTCATCTTCGGCGGGTTCGATAGCCTGCTCACCTTCTTCCCCGGCGAGGTGGGGCCGCAGCCCGATGCGGCGCCGGTGGTGTTCACCAACGTGCTGGTGGCGAACCAGCCCTCTGCTGTCGGCCCGACGTCGCCCCTGACCACCACGATCAACGCCGCGACCGGGCTGACCCTCTCGTACCGCGACCGGGTGCTGAGTCTGGAGTTCGCCGTCCTCGACTACCGCGCCCCCGAGGCCGCGCGCTATCGTTACCGGCTCGTCGGGTTCGAGCCAGGCTGGGTCGAGGTCGACAGCCAGCGCCGCCTCGCCACCTACACCAACCTCGACCCGGGCGTCTACACCTTCGAGCTCCAGGCCGCCAACGGCGAGGGCGTCTGGGGGATGGACACGCGGCGGCTGCGGATCACCATCGTCCCGCCCTGGTGGCAGACGTGGTGGTTCACCCTGCTGGCCGGCGCGACGATCCTGTCCACCGTCGTCGGGGGGGTGGGCCTGCGGTTGCGCGGGGAGGAGCGCCAGCGTCGCCGTCTGGAGGCCGAGGTCGCCGCCCGCACCGCGGCCCTGGCCGCCGCCAATGCCAGCCTGGAGCGCCAGGTGCGGCTTGAGCGCACCCTGATCATGAGTCTTGAGCTGGACGAGCTGCTCGGCGGGATCCTCGATCAGATCGGGCAGGTGGTCGTGTTCACCACTGGGGCGATCTTTACCGCCGAGGGGACAACGCTCACCCTCCGCGCGCTGCGCAGCCAGGATCTCGCCCCCGCAGCTTACCCGGTACATCTCGACCTCGGACGGCTCCTGCTACTCTCTGCGGCGATGGACTCTGGCACGACGCAGGTGTTCGGCTCTGCCCGGGACAGCGAGGCCCTGGCCTATCTCGGCGCGGCGTTTGGACAGCAGGTGGCACTCCATACCTGGCTTGTCGCCCCGCTCGTGGTGCAAGACCACGTGATCGGCGTGCTCGTGCTGGCGCACCCAGAGCCGGGCCGCTACGGCGCGTTCCAGCTGGCGCAGGTCGAGCCATTCATCAGCCCGGTCGCCCTCGCCCTGGAGAACGAGCGGTTACGCCAGCGCGCGCAGCACGTCGCGGTGCTCGAGGAGCGCACCCGCCTGGCCCGCGAGCTGCACGACGCCGTCACCCAGACGCTCTTCTCGGCCAGCCTCATCGCCAAGGGCCTGCCTGCCGCAATAGGGCGCGACCCCGCGCGCGCGGCGCAGGGCGCCGCCGACCTGGAGCGTCTGACGGGCGGGGCCCTGGCCGAGATGCGCGCACTCCTCCTAGAGCTACGACCGAAGGCCCTGACCGAGGCGTCACTCGGCAGTCTGCTCACGCTGCTCTGCACCTCGCTCCAGAGCCGCAGCGCCACCTCCATCACCCTCGAGGTCGGCCGCGACTGCACGCTCGCTCCGCAGGTGCAGCTCGCCTGCTACCGCATCGCCCAGGAGGCGCTGAACAATGTCGTGAAGCACGCCGCCGCCGCCGAAGTCGCGGTGAGTGTCGACTGCACGCTGGAGAAGGTTCTGCTGCAGGTGACCGACGACGGCCAGGGCTTTGACCCGGAGGAGGTGCGCCCAGGCGCCCTAGGCCTAGACATCATGCGGGAGCGCGCCGCCGGGATCGGGGCACGGCTCACGATTACCGGCGAGCCGGGCGCGGGCACGAGCATCACGCTGCGCTGGCGCGCCGCTGAGAGCAGGTGAAGTTCACGCCCGCGGGCAGTCGGTCGTTCGTCGGAGCACGAGCGCCGACAGGAGCGTCGCGGGTAGCCAGTAGAGCGCCAGGACGACGAGGAGGACCAGCCCGTAGTTGAGCGGCTCCGCCATCAGTAGTTGCCGGGCGGTGTAGGTCAGCTCAGGGAAGGCCACCACGGCGAGCGCGGACGTATCCTTGAACACGGTGATCGCCACATTGATCAGATCGGGCTGCATCGCGCGCCAGACGAGGGGCAGCTCGATCCGCAGCAGGATCTGGTGCCCCTTCAGCCCGAGGACGCGGCCGACGTCGTGCAGCTGCGGATCCACTGAGCGGAGCCCCGCGCGGATGATCTCGCACAGGTAGACCCCGGCGTACAAGGAGAAGCAGGCCGTCGCCAGGACCACGCTCGGCAGCCGCAGCCTGGCCAGCGGGTACGGGAGGTAGAATACGAGGAGCACGAGCAGCATGATCGGCAGGCCTCGGACACCGATGACGATCCCCTTCGCCGTGCCGCGCAGCGCCCGAGCGAGCAGACGGGCGACCCTGCCGCGCCGCACCGCTCCCGGGCGCTCGCGCCGGCAGAGCGCCAGTATGGTGCCGATACCAGCGCCGATGACCATGCTCAGGGCCGTGACCAGCACGGACAGCAGCAGCCCGCCGACGCCCTGTACCAGCATCGGGAAGCGCGGGTCGACCATCTCCGGCGACAGCGGGTAGCCGAACAGTAGAACCATGAGCATGTCCCAGAGACCCTGCAGCGTCACGGCCCCACCCCGATCTTCACCTGCTCACGCGAAGCCCAGTGATTGAGCAGCCAGTCCAGGCCGAGCGACAGCAGCAGGTGGGCGCAGGCCGCGAAGAGCAGCGGCTCGGCCCACGCGAAGGTCTCCCCTGCGATCCGTCCGGCCTGGCCGACGACTTCCATCAGCTCCAGGGGCAGCGGTACGACCAGCGCCAGGGTCGAGTTCTTCACCGTGTGAACCGCCCGCGAGGCCAGACTTGGGGCCACGATCCGCACCGCCTGAGGATAGATCACCCGCCGAAGTATGCGCGCGCGCGATAGCCCAAGCATCCTCGCGGCGTCGATCTGCTCCGGCGGGACCGCCGCCACCCCGGCCCTCAAGATCTCAGCGACGTAGGCGCCCGCGTTCAGCGCCAGGCCGAGGATGAGCAGCAGGAACTCAAGCCCGCGGGGGAACGGGGCGCGCCAGAGTCCCATCCAGAGTCCCGGCAGGCCAAAGGTGAGAAAGAGCAGCAGGGGGACCAGGGGCAGGTTGCGAAACACGATCACAAACCCCGCCCCTATGACGCGGAGCGTCCGGCGCGCGGAGATCTGGCACTGCACGACCAGCAGGCCGATGATGGCGGCAAAACAGACGCTGAGCACCGAGCTCACCCACGTTAGCAGCACCCCCCAGCAGAGCCATCCGAAGTAGGGGGCGTCGAAGACATAGCGGCCGAAGTCCATGCGCGTCACCTGGCCCGCGGGCGCAGGGCGTCAAGGATCGCCGGAGTGCTCGAGAGGTGGCATGCGCCCCCCTGGAGGAGCGCGAAGCCATTGGCGGTCTGGCTGGCGAGCTCGATGCTGTGGGTGACCAGGATCATAGTCATGCCGGCGGCCGCCAGCTCCGCAATCCGCTCACAGACCTCATCGACCCGCTCGGGGTCGAGGTTGGCGGTCGGCTCGTCGAGGAGCAGCAGCAGCGGGTCCATCACGAGGGCGCGCGCGATGGCCACCCGCTGGCGCTCGCCGCCCGAGAGTGTGGCGGGGTAGCGCTGCGCGAGCGGCAGCACGCCCATGCGCTCCAGCTCGACCATCCCGCGCTCTCTGGCCAGCCGCCTCGGCATGCGCTTGAACTCGCAGAGCCCGAGCATCACATTCTCGATCACCGTCATGTGCGGGAAGAGATTGTGATCCTGAAAGATCACCCCGATCCTGCCGTAGAGATCGGGCGGATAGGCCCTCTGGGCCTGGATCGTCGTCTGGCCGATGATCAGCTGCCCCGCATCAAAGGCGAGCAGTCCCGCGATAATGCGAATGAGCGTGGTCTTCCCGCAGCCGGACTCGCCGCAGATCGCCAGCACGTCGCGCTGGCGCAGAGAGAGCGAGACGCCGCCCAGGACACACCTTGCGCCAAAACGCTTGACGATCCCGTCGGGCCGTAGTACCGTCGGCGCAGACTCATCGGTGGTGAGCTCAGCCATTAACGAACGGCTCCATGCGATGATCGTAAAGTGGGATAGGGCAGTTCGATGCTGAGCCGAACCACGTGTCATAGATCGTCTGGTACTCGCCGCTCAGCCAGAGATCATGCAGAGCGCAGCCGGGTATAGTGGCCCCGCTGTCAGGGCCCACTATACACGAAGCCAGGCCCTTTCGCTCTCCGTTGTCGCTCCCTTGTCTTAGTCCGGGCTGTGTTCTGTTTTCAGATGGCCCGGCCCGAGGTTTACCACGAGGTGTCCCATGCCTGACCACGCGCTTGATCGCACCATCCGGCTGCCCGACGGCCGCACCCTCGGCTATCTGGAAGCGGGTGACTCGGACGCCGCCCCGGTCCTCCTCTTTCACGGCAGCCCTGGCTCGCGGCTGGATGGCACCCTCATCGATCCCGCGGCGTTAGGGACGCTGCGCGCGCGCCTCATCGCCCCAGACCGGCCCGGGCTCGGGCGCTCGGATTTCCAGCCCGGACGGACGCTGCGCGACTGGCCGGCGGATGTGCGCGCGCTGGCCGACGCGCTCGGCCTCAGGCGCTTCGCCGTGATGGGCTTCTCGGGCGGCGGCCCGTACGCGGCCGTCTGCGCGCACGACCTCGCCGACCGACTGACTGCGGTGGCCCTGGTCAGTGCCATCGCGCCCTGGGATGCGCCGGGCGTCACCGACGGGATGGGCGTAGGGCGGCACCTCTTCCGGCTGGCGCGCCGGGCGCCGTGGCTGCTCGAGCGCCTGCTGGGGCTGCTGGGGCGGCAGTTGCGGTCGGATCCCGAGCCGGCCATGCGCCAGATCGTGGCGTCGCTTGCCACGCCGGATCAGGCGCTGATGCGGGCCCAGCCCGCGTTGCTACGCGCCTTTACCCACTCGATGCGCGAGGTGTATCGCCAGGGGGCGCGGGGCGCGGTGCACGACCTGGCCCTGCACGCGCGGCCCTGGGGCTTCCCCCTGGAGAACGTCCGCCTGCCTGTGGACGTGTGGCAGGGCGAGGCCGACACCAATGTGCCACCGGCCATGGGCCGCTATCTTGCGCGGGCGATCCCAAGCGCCCGGGCCCACTTCTTCCCCGCCGAGGGCCACTTCATGTTTGTGAACCATATCCAGGAGATCTTCGGCGCGTTGCTGGGGGGAGGGGGGGCGTCATGACGGCGCAGCTTCCCGATCCGCGCCGCGGCCTGCGCGACGGCCGTCTCGTTGGCCCATAGGGATCGCCGTATAATCTCGGGTGCGAGGTGTCGAGGCTGTCTTGGCGAGGTGTGCTATGATCTACGAGGCGAGCATCGAGGGGGTTTTGGCGCGCACCGGCGACATTATCTGCACCGCGGACGGGGTGGACGCGGGCGTGCTCGGCCGGCTGTGGCAGGCGCTCGGCTTCATCGTCCCCGGCGAGATCGACCACACGGTGCTCTACCTCGGCCCGGGCGGGCGCTGCGTAGAGGCGGGCGGCAGGGGCGTGATCATCTTCGAGATGCCCGCGGGGCGCTGGGCCGCCGCCGAGGCGCTTGCCGAGCGCTGGATCCTCGACACCTTCGTCGGCGTCGCCGACCCCCTGGCCGAGCGCGAGCTTGGCGCCGAGGAGGAGCGGCGCATCCGCACCGGGGTGGCGCGCTACTGCGAGGAGCAGGCCCGCGCCGACAAGCCCTACAATGTCAACTTCTTCGACCCCGAGACCGACGCGGCCTTCTACTGCAGCCAGCTGATCTACAAGGCCTACCTGGCCAACGGAATTGACCTGGCCCAGCGCCCCGGCGCCGCCCTCGCGGACAGCGACGCGACGATCGTGCTGCCCCAGCACCTCTGGCAGAACAGCGTGCGGCGGCGCGCCCAAGGGCGCCCGGGCGACGACCCGCAGCGCGCCGCTCGCCCGAGCGATGCTCCCAAGGACACTCTGCAGCTCCCCACGCCCCTGACCGACCTGCGCCGCCGCGCCCCGCTGGCCCGCCAGTGCATCACAGACGCGCTCGCCGATCTGGTCGGCCCGGCGGAGCTGAGCTACGAGTTTTACCGCGAGTGCAACGGCTGCTGGAAGGTGCGCGTCGCCGTCAGCGGGCCCGTGAGCGACAGGCTCGAGTTCACTCTGCTCGACACCCCCGGCGGCGGGATGCTCGCGCTGCCGGGCTCTATGCCCGAGCACTGGCGCCGCGAGATCGGTATCAGGGCCAGCGATGGTACCCGCTGGACCCTGGACACCACGGGCAACCTTGTGCTGTTCACGCGCCCTTAGCCAAGGCCTGAGTGAGTATAGAAGTCTTCGATTATATCGTGTACAATAGCATCCGCCTATCCATATTAGTATGTGATCACGGATCACTCTTAAGACATCAGGTAGGCCCAAGCTGCTCAGCGCGGAGGTGTGCAATCGAGACCCCTCCTGAGCTTGAACTGGCGCTCCGCTCCGCTCTCCGCGAGCTCCGTTGCCGCAGACCTACGCTTCTGCGCAACAGTGCGGCCGACGCGGGTCTGGCGCTTAGCGTACACGTGGCGAGCAAAATCCAGCAACGGTGATGATATGTTCTTGGACTGGCATCGCGATAGACACGTGCTCATGAGTGCCGCGCCGCTCCGCTCCTTGCGGCGGTGGCCACTCTCCATCCTCGCCCTCACGCTTTGCACCCTCTTGCTCTGCTACGGTATTGCGATTCAGCGTGGTAACACCATGCCAGTCGCGTTTGACTATCTCTATGGCCGAGAGACCGCTTTTGGTGACAGCTACCAGTGGGCTCCCCCACGGATGCAGATCTTTGTCCCCTTGGAGTTGGCCGCTCCTGCCATAACTGTCTCGCACCGCCTGAGCGCTGGCCCAGATATGAGGGCGACGCGCGCGCTCACGATTACCTCCGCAGGGATCACGACACGCTTTGCCCTGAGCGGCGGCACCCCGGCCCGCATCTACTCCTACCTCCTGCCGACCAACGGACAGGTCCTCGCGGCTGACTATGCAATCGCGCCCCTGCCCCAGACCGGGAGCGGAGAGCAGCGCGATCTCGGCTTTGTCGTCTATGCGACGCCCAAAGCCCTATTTCGCACCATGCATGGCTCGGCATGGCCCGCGCTGCCGCTCCTGGCTATCGTGCTGATCGTCCCGCTTTCACTGCTCGTCATGCAGCTGTGGGGACTGCGGCGCTACCGCCGGCGCTCCGCCGGCCTCCTCGCAGCCCTGCTGATCGCCCTCTACCTGCTCCGCCCTGCCGCCACGCTGATCCCGAGTCTCGCGATGGGGCGCGGCCTGCTGGTGCTGCTGATCTGCGGGGGTATCGGCCGGCTCGTTCTGCGCCGTCGCAGCCCATACAGCCTGCTTCTGGCGCTCTGTATCGCCACCGTCACCGTCCCGCTCATCTACGCCGGCAATGGCCTGTGGCTGAATCTCGGCGCGCAGTGGAGCTCGCTGCGCGCCGTGTTGCTCACGCTGCTGGTCATTCCGCCGGCTGTCGGGCTGGCGATGTCGCACCCGGCAGCCGGACGCTACGCCCCCTGGGGCGCAGGGTTGGCTGTCATAAGCGTCTGTGCGTTCGGCGCCTGGAATCTCTGGGAGGCGTTGACTGCCCGCCCCTACGACTTCACGCTTTACTGGGAGGCCGCACAGCGGCTGCGGCAGGGCTTGCCGATCTATGAGGTCGGCCGCCTGACACAGGCGCCCTTCGATGTGTATAAATATCACCCCGTCTTCCTGGCTTTCATCCTCCCGCTCTCAAGCTGGCCGTTAGCGACATCGGCGCTGCTATGGAAGGCGGTAAACCTGGTAGCGATGATAGCGGGTGGGATCATCATCCTGCAAAGGTATCGCCACAAAGGGCTGCTGCCAGGGATCATCTTTGTGGTGCTGCTGCTCAACCTCTCGCCAATCACGCAATCGCTGCGGCTTGGTCAAATTGACGGGCTGCTGCTGCTCGGGCTGGCCCTCGTTCTCGGAGGTTCCGGGGAACGGTCGCCGTGGCTGAACGGGGCGCTCTGGGGCCTCATGAGCATCATCAAAGTCTATCCGGCTATGCTGGCGCTCCCCGATCTGCTCAAGTACCGCCGGCGCCTGGTACGCTTTGGCGGCCTCAGCATTGCCGGCATTGTTGTTTTTTCGGGAGCGCGGTCCGGATGGGCGCAGGAGTACACATTCTGGCAAGCGGTTGTGCCGTCACTGGGGGCACGGACAACGCGCCTATCAAACCAGTCGCTCTACGGGCTGATTGGGCGGACACTTTACCCCGCGAGCATCGCGAGCGGCAACCAGGCGACACAGCTGCCGCTCGCATCCGGGCTCCACGCCCTGCTTGCGGCGTTCATTCTGGGCGTTACCTGCTGGCTGGTATGGCGCCAGCAGTGCCGCCAAGATAGCCCCGAGGCGAACCTGGGCGCGATGAGCGTGCTGATATGCGCTGTCCTCTTGTCCATCCCTGTGAGCTGGGACCACTATCAAGCGATGCTCGTGCTGCCGCTGCTGGCCGCGTCTATGGTTGTGCTCCAGCACAATGTTCAGGGGCCCTGGCTGCACGGCGCCTATACGTTACTCGCCTTTGGGACATATAAACAGGTGCAGAATGGCTTGATCGACGGCGAGGTGGTCTTGTTTCTGGCCTCATACCGCACTATAGGGCTGCTGCTGTTATGGGGATGGTGGGTGTGGTGGTTGTGGCGGGGTCAGGCGCCTATCGAAAGGCGCTGATGGCTGTGGGCGGGGCCGCTGTACTGTGTCGCTGATGCCGGCCCGCCCACCTCGCGCACGGTGGCGCGCCGCGAGCCAGGATGGCTCCGGCCAATGATGAAGGCGGAGCGCCATGCCCAAGCGTGAGCCGCTGTTGCTGGTCAGCAAGCTGAGCGTCCCGCCGTGGCGACCCCACTGGGTGCCGCGCCCGCGCCTGCTGCACCGCGCGGCGCAAGAGGCTGGCGCGCGGCTGCTGCTCTGCCCCGAGCTGTGCATCACCGCGTATTCGTGCGGGGACCTCTTCTTTCAGCCCTTGCTCTTGGAGAATGCACTCGTTGCCCTGCAGACACTCGCCGAAGCAACCGCTTCGGCGAAACTCGCCTCAGTGGTCGGCCTGCCGTTCGCGGTTGACGGGAAGCTCTACAATTGTGCCGCATTGCTCGCAGACGGCCAGGTGGTCGGACTTGTGCCGAAGAGCTTTCTGCCAAGTACGGGTGAATTCTATGAGGAACGCTGGTTCACGCCCGCAGCGTGTGCCGCTGACGTGCCAGCGGATGTGCACCATCGTCCCCCGGGCCAATCCGACGCGCAAGGAAGTCGAGATCACGGTTTCGTGGTTCTACCTCGGCAAGAGCCTTCGGGAAACTCTCAACGGCATGGTGTTCGAGAAACAATGAAGACCCATCGTCCAGAAGCGGGGTTCACCATCGTGGAAGCCGTCACGGCGATTTTCGTGTTTTCGCTGATCATCGCGG
>JAAXUL010001567.1 GCA_013336035.1 Chloroflexales bacterium | reverse complement strand
CGCGAAGCCCGTGGTCTCCAGGTCGATGACTGCGAAGCCTTGCATGGGTGTCCCCTCCCTCTACTTTCTCGAGCGTAGCGCGGGGCCGGGCCGAGCGAACTTTGGCCGCACTTTTTAGCAAACCTCCGCGCACTTACCGTGCAATCATCCGCATCGTTACTGGGCAATCGTCCTACCCCCCTACCGGGCAAATGTCCTACGGGCGCGCTACGCGGAACCATGGCCACCGTCCACTACCCGCGCTACCTCGAGGCGCGCCTGGCCGCGTCGGTCTCCGACACGCCCGCCACGCTCATTCACGGCCCGCGCCAATGCGGTAAGACCACCTTGGTGCGAGCCTTCGCCGCCGAACACGACTACAGGTACGTCACCTTCGACCACAACGATCAGGTGGACGCCGCGCTCGACGACCCCATCGGCTACGTCGACCGGCTCGGCCCCCGCGCCGTCCTTGACGAGGTTCAAAGGGTTCCGCACCTCTTCACCACACTCAAGGCCGCGATCGACAACGACCGACTACCGGGGCGCTACATCATGACCGGTTCCGCCAACGTCCTCATGGTTCCCACCCTCGCCGACTCCCTGGCCGGCCGCATGGGCATCTTGCGCATGTTTCCCCTTGCACAGGCAGAGATCCACGGCAGCACGTCAACGTTTCTCGACGGCCTCTTCACCAACTCCTTCGCGCCCCGGAACGCGGAAAGGCTTGGCCCAAACCTCGCTACCATGATGGTCCGCGGCGGCTACCCCGAGGCCGTCGCGCGCTCGCCACTCCGCGCGGCGGAGTTCCTGCGCGATCACATCGACACCCAGATCCAACGTGACGTTCGCGCCCTAGCCCAGGTTCGCTCGTTGAGGACCACGCCGGCATTGCTTAGGCAGGTAGCCGCCTATACGGCCCAACTCGCCAACGTGGCGCGTTTCGCTAGTGACGTGGGAGTCAAGCGAGAAACGGCCGATGAGCACCTGGCGTTGCTGGAACACATCTTTGTGATCGATCGCCTCCCCGCATGGAGCCGCAGCGAAGCCAAACGGGCAGCGAAGACTCCCAAGCTCCACATTGCCGACAGCGGCATGGGCGCGGCCTTGCTGGAACTCGACGCCGATGACCTCAACGTTGACCGCGTCTACCTTGGCCATCTGCTCGAGAGCTTCGTGCTCGCAGAGCTGCGTGCCCAAGCGAGCTGGCACGACAGCCGGGCCTCGTTTCATCACTTTCGCGACTCCAACGACAACGAAGTGGACATCGTCCTCGAACGAGGCCCACGGCGCGTCGCGGGCATCGAGGTCAAGGCCGCCGCATCCGTGAGCGCCAAGGACTTTCGCGGCCTGCGCAAACTACGCGAGATCGCGGGAGACGCCTTCAAGGCCGGCGTGGTCCTGTACGACGGCACCACCGGCTATCGGCACGACGAGAACCTGTGGGCGCTGCCCATTTCCATGCTCTGGGGGGCCGGCGCATGAACCAAGCCCCACCGTCGGCGCTCCGTGTGCACGCGACCGCCGCGCTCGCAGCACTCGCCGCCAAGCTGGGCGGCTTCACGACAAACCCCGCCGCGCGCTCAGGACCGACTCGTCGCTTTCGA
The DNA here is from genome assembly GCA_013336035.1 of Chloroflexales bacterium. Classification (GTDB taxonomy): domain Bacteria; phylum Chloroflexota; class Chloroflexia; order Chloroflexales; family Chloroflexaceae; genus CAIWXH01. Next base: position 96 of record JAAXUL010001567.1, on the reverse strand, counting down.
TGACCGCGAAGCCTTGCATGGGTGTCCCCTCACGCGTTCCACAGCAGGTCGATGGGGGCCGACGTGATCCGGTCCCCCAGCGAGCCCGCGGAGCTG
>JAAXUL010000775.1 GCA_013336035.1 Chloroflexales bacterium | reverse complement strand
CTCAATCGGGCCATCGAACGTCTCTATGGGACGCGCTCTGAAGTCAGCCTCCCGTCGCCATGATCAACTTGTGATCTACTGAGACTCAGAGTAATTGGTGTCAAGGCGCTCATCGAGAACCAGCTGATGGCCGAGGCGCATCTGACCATTGCGGACGGGCAGCGAACCGGCTATGCGCGGGATGGCCAGGTGCTGCGCCCCGCACAGGTGATCCTCAGCGACCCCGGATCGCCGTAGGCGCGCGGCAGGGCGGAGGAACACGCCGTGGAACTGGACTTCAAAGACTATTACACCGTGCTCGGCGTGGCCTCCGATGCCGACGAGGCGACGATCAAGCAGGCCTATCGCGCACTGGCCCGGCAGCATCACCCCGATGTCAATCCGGACGACCAAGCGGCTGAGGAGCGGTTCAAGGCGATCAACGAAGCCTATCAGGCGCTTGGCGCCCCCGAGCATCGGCGCCCCGCGTCGTGGGCGTGATCTTGAGGCGGCGGTCGAGATTACGCTGGATGAGGCCTTCCATTTGAGGCGCGCATCCCGCCCGGCGTGGGCACGGGCGCGCGGGTGCGGCTCGCGGGCCAGGGCAGCGCCAGGGCGAAGGGCGGCAGCGCCGGCGACCTATATCTGGAGATTGACGTGCTGCCGGACGCCCGCTTCACCCGCGATGGCGACGACCTGATCACCGCCGTTGCCGTGGACATGTTCAGCGCGGCGGCGGGCGGCTCGGTGCGCGTGACCACGCTGGACGGCACGGTGCTGCTGAAAATCCCGCCGCGCACCCAGGCCGACCGCACCTTCCGGCTCCGTGGCAAAGGGATGCCACAGGTGGAGCACCCCAACGAGCGCGGAGATCTGTATGCGCGGGTCACGCTGGTGTTACCTGGCCCCTTGAGCGAGGCCGAGGTGGAGACGTTACGCACGCTCCAGCAGGCCCGTCAGCCCGCCACGGCGGGAAGGAGTTGATCGATGTCTATAGCTACGACCCTTGATCAGCTCGCCGCCCAGATCGGGCTGCCGGCAGCGCTTGTGCGCGACCTGTTCGAGCATGGGCTGCTTAGCCTGAGCGAGGCGCAGCGTGGAGGTACAGTCAGTGCTGCGGCAGGTGCCTTTCGTGCCCGCGTCGGCCTCGGCCACCGTGGTCTGGAACCGCCTGCGCCAGGAGGGCAGCTATGTGGCGATCGTCTTCGATGAGTATGGCGGCACGGCGGGCGTGGTCACGCTCGAAGATCTGGTGGAGGAGGTCGTCGGCGAGGTGCACGACGAGTTTGACGGCGGCGAGCTGCCGCGCCTGCGCGACGTGGCGCCGGGCGTGCTGCTGATCCGCGGGGACGTGCAGCTTGATGACCTGCGCGCGCTGACCGATCTCACGCTCCCCGAGGCGCTCCTGCCGGAGGTTGAGACGGTCGGCGGCCTCGTGGTGACGCTGCTGGGTCAGCCGGCCCAGGTAGGCGACACGGTGAAGATCCCCGGCGCCCAGCTCCACGTCGAGGAGATCGGCGGGCGGCCGTGCGGCTGGTGCGGCTGGTGCGCCTCCCCGCCGCGGCCCCCGATCCCGTGGCCGGTCGTGCGTGATGAGCAATCTTCATACCGGCTGGGCGCGGGCCTGCTAGACTCACCCATGACCGCATGAAGCATCGTATGGAGGCGCTATGACCAACACCAACGAAACATCGCTTGTCGCCCAGGGCGTCAACCACGGGGGGCAGCCGCAGCTCCATCAGCATGGCCAGGAGATCCAGTCCTATGGCACCGTGCGTCGCCTGCCGATCGCGCTTGCGCTGGAGGTGCGCGCGGAGAGCTGCCAGCTGCTCAACCATCTGCTCGCCGACAGCCAGATCCTGCAGAGCCTCTACAAGAAGCACCACTGGGTGATGCGCGGCCCCACCTTCTACCAGCTGCATCTGCTGTTCGATAAGCACGCCAGCGAGCAGGCGGCGCTGATCGACACGATCGCGGAGCGCATCCAGACCCTCGGGGGCGTGGCCGTAGGCGACCCGCGCCATGCGGCGGAGCTCACCCAGATCAGCCGCCCGCCCAACGGGGTTGAGGAGGTGCCGGTGATGCTCTCCCGGCTGCTCGACGCGCACGAGCTGATCATCAGCAGCGTGCGCGGCGCGATCACGCATACTGCGCTCAATGGTGACGCCGGCAGCAATGACCTGCTGGCGGGTGATGTCCTGCGCACCCACGAGCTCCAGGTCTGGTTCCTGGCCGAGCACCTGGTCGATACGCCCCTGGTTCACGCCTGAGGTTGGTGACGTTGACGTGGCCCACAGGGCCACGTTCCCCCTACGCAGACCTGGGATCTTGGGTCGCCGTGGCGACATTGCTCCCGGCCACATAGTCGACGCCCCATAGCTGATCCAGGTGCGCGATGCGTAGTGTGGAAGATCACCCATAGTGCGTCGGGGTCGAGATCAGAGAGGAACAAAAGAAATGTCCAGGGACCCTACACGAAAAACCACTCCAGATCGACAAACAGCAATAACATTGGGGTTTTGGTCTGCAATCCTTGCAAGCATACTCACCATATGCATTATCTTGCTTGCTGTTGGGCCTGCTCTCGTCTCCCCTCCGCAAGCATGGAGTGGGATGCAGACATATGCCGAGCATTTTAACTTGCTCGAAATGGCAAGTTTCATCCCCGCCTTCCTTCTCGCTCCCACCGTCATCGTCCTCATGGCTTGTATCCATTATATTACACCGGAGACGAAAAAGGTCTTTAGCCTGATTGGCCTGTCCTTTGCGAGTGTCTATGTCGCCATCATCCCCACCAACTACTACCTCCAGTTATTTGTCGTGCGTCTGAACCTTGAGAGCCGCACCCTGGATGGGCTTGCCCTCTTGGCCCAGCCGAACTTCCATTCCGTCTTCTTTGCATTGGAAACGTTGGGTTACACGTTTTTAAGTCTGGCGACCCTCTTTGTCAGTCAAGTTTTCAGTGGCGGGAAGTTAGAGCGTTGGATCCGATGGCTATTCATTGTAAGTGGCGCTGTGGGTATCTTTGGTGTGCTCGTTGCCCCATTTGACCAACCATATCTTATCTTTGCAGGATTGGGGCTATGGTCGCTCGCCTTCCCCATCTCGACAATTCTGCTTAGTATCTTCTTTCGCAGAGCTTAACAAGGCACGCTGCCCGATGGCAAGGATCAACACCTCTGAGCCCATACCGGTCGCAGGCGCAGTGCCCGAGGCGTATCACGAAGTCCTGTATTGGCGTGTGACTGAAAAACGAAGCCGCCGTATTGTGGTACAAGCCCTCGCACTCGTCAGCTTTTTCCTCTTTGGGTTGCTGTTTGTCAGCCTGGCGATCAGCCTGGGAAAGCTGCCGATGTCTGGATCATTCGCCCTCGGATTGCGCGAGAGCGGCGCAGCGCTCATCGCGATGATCCTGACCCTGGTGGCGCATGAGCTCACGCACGGTCTGGTGATGCGGATGGCGGGCGCAACGCCGCGCTATGGCATCGTCTGGAAAGGGGTGATGCTGTATGCCACATCGCCTGGGTATGCCTACCAGCGCAATACCTATGCGGTGATCCTGCTTGCACCGTTCGTCCTGATCAGCGCGCTGGTCGTGCTGGGCATCTGGCTCGTGCCAGGAGTACTATGGACGACCCTCTTTGTGATCTGTGGCGCCGTCAATGCGAGCGGCGCGAGCGGCGATCTGTGGATGACGCGGATCGCGCTGCGCTATCCCAGCGCTGCCCGCATGATGGATGAGCGCGATGGGATGCGCGTGTTCGTATCGTGAGCGCTATCGCGACCGCACGGCTGCCGCGCGCGCTGGTTCAGCGGCACCCGCTGCTGGTCTTCGTCGGCCTGACTTTCGCCCTGCCGATCATCCTCCCCATCTTCCGCTTCCCGCCGCCAAGCGGGCCATACGCGATTGGCACGCTGACCTACCACTGGGTGGATGCGGATCGCCCAGAGATCTTCCGCGCGAACCCGCAGGCCCGGCGTGAGCTGATGGTGCAGATCTGGTACCCCGCCATGGGCGCTCAGTCAGCCCCACGCGCGCCCTATATGGCGGACGCCGACGCGGTGATGGCGGCGTTTGGGCGTATCCACGCGAAACCGGCGTTCATCTTCGGACACTTTACGTATGTCACCACCAACACCATCTCGTCCGCGCCGCTAGATAAATATAAAAATCAAGTGCGCTTTCACATTATTTTTTGAATTCACAAACCGGCTTCTCTCTTTGATGTTTCATAATGCGCCTGCCTGTTGAAAAACTCCTTGCCAGGCTGCTTTTCAGCCTTGGGCAGCCCAAAATCAGGGATCGACACCGCATCAGAAT
>JAAXUL010000774.1 GCA_013336035.1 Chloroflexales bacterium | reverse complement strand
CACCGCTGGCCCCGCCGCGACACGGCCCACGGCCGCGCCGCCTGGGCCCACCGCCGGCCCCGCCATCGACCAGACCTCCGCGCCCGCGGCCGCCGCGCAGCGCGACTCGCTCTTCGACCCCCGCCGGATCAGCTACGCCCACGGCTTCAACGGGCCCGAGATCCAGGCCTTCCTCGAGGCCCGTGGCAGCCCCCTGCGCGACATGCGCTTCCAGATCGGTGGGCGCTCGCACTCATTCACCGACGTCCTCGTCAGCCTCAGCAGCCTCTACAGCCTGAACCCTGCCCTGCTCCTCGCCCTGATCGACCTGCAGAGCGGGCTGGTGAGCAGCAGCCAGGCCACGGACGGCCAGCTGGCCTGGGCTATGGGCTACCGCGGCGGCGGCGGCGGGCGCCGCGGCCTCTACAGTCAGCTCCGCTGGGCCGCCCGCGAGCTGCGCTACGCCGTGCGCGACTACGCCCTCAGGGGCGGCGGCCCACCCCCGCCGCTCACCTTTGACGACGGCTCGCGCCAGGAAGTGAGCGCCGACCTGCCCTTCAGCCGCTACGTCCTGGCCCGCGTCCTGGCGCCCACCGTCTCGCCCGGCCTGCTCGGCACCCGGCTCGACGGCCTGGTCAGCAGCTACGCGCGCCTGTTCAGCGACCCCCGCGATCCGCCCTCCGGCTGGCCCGCCCCCGCCGCGCCCTTCCTCACGCGGCCGATGGAGCAGAACTTCCCGATCACCTCGTTCTTCGACCACGACGCGCCCTTCCTGCGCGAGAACGGGTCGCTGTTCACCTACTGGGGCCGCGCCGAGACCGACCTCGCCTTCGCCTACGACGGCCACACCGGCTGGGACTACGGCATGGGCCCGCCCGACAAGGTGCTCGCTGCCGGCGACGGCGTGGTCACCTTCGCCGGCAACTCCGACGACGGCTGCGCCACGCCCGCCCACGCCGTCGTGATCGACCATGGCAACGGCTACCGCACCCTCTACTGGCATCTCGCCAGCATCAGCGTCGAGGCCGGGCAGCTGATCACTGGCGGCACGCCCCTGGGCATCGCCGGCGAGAGCGGCTGCGCCATCGGTTCGCATCTGCACTTTCAGGTCCAGTACCTCGGGCGCGACGTGGACCCCTACGGCTGGTGCGGCGCCGCCCCCGACCCCTGGGCCCAGAGCCCCGCGGGCCAGGTGAGCGTCTGGCTATGGCGCGACATGCCCTCGCCATGCGGCCCGGCGCCGGCGGGCGTGGTCGTGGTGGACGATGGCGGCCCCGGATTCCTCAGCGATGGCGACTGGCAGCGCAGCGAGGTGGGCTACGGGGGCGGCTCGCGCTTTGCCGCCAGCAGCTTCGCGGGCACTGCGGCGCGCCCCTACCTCTCGGCGAACCTGCATCCCCCGTCGGTGGCCATCTGGCGCCCCGTGTTACCGCGGGCCGGCCGCTACCGCGTCCTCGCCTACGTGCCCTACGCCCTCAACGGACTCGACGAGTCGCGCGAGCTGCGCTATCTCATCCGTCACAAGGGCGGCGAGAGCGTAGCCGCTGTAGACGCCGAGGATGGCCGCAACTGGTGGGCCGATCTCGGCGAGTACGAGCTCGAGCCGGGCGAGTCGCTCGTGAGCACCAGCACGCTCGCCGGCGACGACCGTCACGGCGTCTGGGTTGACGCGGTAGCGTTCGTGCCTGTCACTGACTAGAGAAGATCAGATCACGTCGCGCGAAGGCGTAGATCGAGAGGCCGAGCAGCGACAGCAGGAGTGAGGCCTGGGCGAGCAGGTTTGCGAAGGCCGTAGGCGTGCTGTAGTCGCGGGTCACGGCCAGCTGGAACCCGTAGAAGGCCGGCACCAGGGGGCCGCCGAGCAGAGCCTGCAAGGCCCGCAGCAGCGCGCGCACCGCCTCGGGCAGCGCCTCGAGCAGCTGCCCGCCGATGAAGTTGCTCGAGAAGGCCAGGGCGATCATCCCCAGCACAAACAGGCGCCAGCTAGTGGGGAAGACTAGCGGCGAGAGCATCAGCATCAGCGATGCGAGCAGCCCGATGTTCAGCAGCAGGGGCAGCGTGCCCAGCAGCCAGCCCACGATCTCGAGGTCGGTCGGCCGGTTGGAGAACGCCACGAGCAGGCAGGCCAGCCCGTAGGCCCCCGCCACGATGACAACCGCCGCCAGGAAAAGCCCGAGCAGGTAGATCGCCCGGCCCACCCCGCGCGAGAGCAGCACATAGCCCTGTGGTCGGTCGCCCAGGCCGATAAATGAGGCCATCGTGTACAGGGTTATCGCTGGGGTGAAGATACCGCAGACACTGAAGAAGTACTCGGCATTCATCGGGCGGCGAAAGAAGATCGCATAGACCGACAGCACCGCGATGATCTCGATCGCCACCCGCCCCGAGCGCAGGTACTCCAGCAGCGAGAATCCCGTGAAGCGTAGCAGGCGCATAGCTGTCATCCGTAGTGTCGGCCCAATCGTGTCAGGGGTCGGCTACTCCTGGTCGACCGTCGGCTCTTGCGGCTCATTGTCCTTCGTGCGGCCCAGCAGCTCGTCGAGCAGCGTATCGCCCTCGCCGCGGCGGCGCTCGCCGGGTAGGGCTGCCCATGGCCCAGCTGCCGTGCCCTGCGCTGGCGGCGCGTCGGCGGGCGGGCGCGTGGCGCCGCGCACCGCCTGCAAGTAGAGCCGCTCGAGCGGGCTCTCGACGGGCTCCATGGCCAGGATCATCACGCCCTCGTCGAGCAGGGCCCTCAGCACGGCCGCCTGCAGCGCCGGCGTGTTCGAGCTGATGCGGGCGCTCTGGGCGTCGCAGCGGACCCCTGTGCCCAGTGCCTCGATGCGGGCTCGGGTCTCGAGCGTCATACCGGCCACCAGGATCCGCACGCTGCCCGCCGCGCCGCGCAGGTCGGCCACGGTCGCCTCGGTGGCGATCTGCCCGCCGGCGAGCACCCCCACCCGATCGCAGAGCAGCTCTACCTCGTGCAGGTAGTGCGTGCAGAGAAAGACCGTGTGGCCGCGCCCGCGCACCTGGTTGAGCAGCTCGAGCACCTCGCGCTGGCCGGCCGGGTCGAGGCCGCTGGTGGGCTCGTCGATCAGCAGCAGGTCCGGGTCCATCAGCAGGGCCTGGGCCACGCCCAGGCGCTGGAGCATTCCCTTCGAGAAGGTGCCCAGGCCCCGGTCGGCGGCCTCGGCCAGGCCCACGGTCTCGAGCTCGCTATCGACACGCGCGCGCAGGGTGCTGCCCGTTATGCCGCTGAACTCGCCCAGGAAGCGCAGGTACTCGCGGGCGCTGTAGCGGGTGTGGTAGCGCTGGCGCTCGGGGATGTAGCCGAGACGCGGGCGGGTGCGATCAAGGTTGGCGCTGCCCAGCAGGCGGATGCGCCCCTTGCCGGGCCGCAGAAAGCCGAGCATCAGGTGGATGAGGGTGGACTTGCCCGAGCCGTTTGGGCCCAGGAGCCCGAAGGCCTCGCCCGCGGCGACGCGCAGGCTCAGCCCCTGGAGCACAGGCAGATCGCCGTATGACTTATGCAGATCGACAATCTCGATGACGTCGGTCACGGGGCCTCCTCAGCCAGGGGGCTTACGCCCGGGCGGCCAGCGCCAGCGCCAGCGCGAGCGACGCCGCCAGCGTCAGCGTCGCCGGCCACACGAGGCAGAAGCGCAGGGCGTCCGGAAGGGTCATACGAGGCAGGCGCCCCGCGAAGCTGCGCAGCAGCACGGCGCCGATCACCAGGCCGGCAGCCACCAGGGCCAGGCCCACGGCCGGCGGCAGAGCGCCCACCGGCAGGCCCGCCACCAGTATTGCCGCCAGCAGGGCCCCCGCCCGCGCATCGCGCGCCCACGCGTCGAGGGCGTGGCCCGGCGTGGGCAGGCCCGCCGCCGGGCCGCCTGGCGTCACCCGCTCCTCTGGGCCGAAGGGCCCCCAGCCGATCGCGGCGGGGAAGGCCGCCAGGGCCGCTGCCAGGGCCAGTATGTGGGCCACCACCAGCGCGCCCGTCCACTGCCCGTGCATAGCCAGGGCCCCGCTTAGCGCGGCCCAGAGCAGGGCGCGCGCCAGGGCGCCGAGCTGCGCCTCTCTGATCGCCGCCCGGGCGACGGGCGGTGCCCCAGAGAGGAGCGCGGGCAGCAGCGGGAGCAGGAAGGCCAGCTCGAAGGCCGCCCACCCCCAGACCCACGCGCCGCCGCCGACCGGGTGCAGCGGCCACGGCAGGGTCGCCAGGCCCAGCCCCGCCAGCAGCGTGCCGCCAAGGGTCGCCAGGCCCTCGCGGCTGCAAGAGGCGGCGAGGCCAGCCGGCAGCCCGGCCCGGCCCCGCAAGATCAGCCCGTAGATCACCCCCAC
>JAAXUL010001566.1 GCA_013336035.1 Chloroflexales bacterium | reverse complement strand
CTGATCGACAGCGCCGGCACGGTCTGGCTCTTCTGGAACACCAACCGTGGTGCGACCAGCCAGAACATCTGGTCGAAGCGCTTCCGCCCCGCCGCAGGCGCCTGGGACGCCGACCAGTCCCTCGTCGCCTCGGCCGCCGACGACTTCCAGCAGACCGTCCTCGAGGACAGCAACACCAACCTCTGGCTCCATTACATGTCGCCGCGGAACGCCGGCCGGCCCGCGATCTTCCGCCGGCGCTACATCCGCCTCACCGACACATGGGACGCCGAGGCCCAGGTTGTGGGCAGCCCTGGCAACGACCTGGCCCCCAGCGCCGTGCGCGACAGCGGCGGGACGATCTACCTGGCCTGGCAGTCGAGCCGCGATGGCGACGACCGGATCTACTGGAACCGCTACAACCCCGACGGCGTGGCCCTGGGCGCCGAGCTGCGTCTCACAGCGGCCGCTGTCACCGAGCGGGCGCCGGCCCTCTTCATCGACCGGCGCAACACCGTCTGGGCCTTCTGGCGCTCGCGAGTCGGCACCAACTTCGAGATCAAGGCCGCCCGCTTCAACTCGGCCACGACGAGCTGGGAGGTTGACCCAGCCTTCAGCAGCGGCAGCTTCAACGCCTTCAACCCGAGCGCAGCCGAGGACTCCCAGGGCAACATCTGGCTGTTCTACCGCTCGGCCCGTCCGGGCGGCGAGGTCCTGGCCTACCGCATCCTGTCTGGCACCCTGAGCACGAACCGTGAGGCCCTTGTCACCCTCACCCCGGGGAGCTACATCTTCGGCGGCTCGCTGCGCAGCGAGGCGGGCTCGCTGCTCGTGTCCTGGTCAGAGCAGACCGGGACGACGGTGCAGGCGTACTACCGCCGCTTCTTCCCTGTTATCTGAATGAACTCAGTTGCTTCTCCCGTCCTTTTCGCGCCGCAAGCAAGGGCTTGCAAGCATCTAGCGTAGGAGCATGCGTATGGCGCAGGAATTTACTCAGGTCGTCGCCCCAGCAAGCGAGTCCACGGTGCTCTTCGAGCTGCCCGTGGTCGGCACCTTCTCCTCCCAGACAACCACCTACATCAGCGTGCTGGCCTGGAACCCGGACCCGGCCCTCCCGTTTGTGAACAGCACCTACAAGGTTCGCCACGTCGACCTGGGCGTAGAGGTCACCGTGCCGGCCTTCGGCTCGCCGGCGGCAACGCTGCCCGGCGCCGGCACCGTGCAGCTGACCGCCGCGATCAGCAACGGGCTCGCCCAGATCCGCATCGACCACAGCCCGCCCGTGGCCCCGGGCGACGAGAGCAACTGGAGTCGGAAGATCAGCCACGGCGGGGGCGCCGCGGTGACCTATTTCGGCCTGATCGACCACATCCAGGCCAACACCCTCGCGCCCCGGCTCTCGATCCGCATCGGCACGGTGAACCCGGCGCCCCTGCAGCTGAGCTACGGCACCGCCACCTTTGGCGCGGCGCGGTTACGCACGGCGCGGTCGAGTGGCCCGGCGACGAAACGGCCGAGCTGCAGGCCTGCAGCGAACACGAGGCCCGAGGCGAGCACCAGGCCCGCAGCGAGCGCAAGCAGGATTCGGGGTTGCTTCAGGTCGAGCTGGAGCACGCGCCCCGCCCGGCCCGACACGATCTGTAAATTCATTGCGACGAGACCCTCTTCGCAGCCGTCGAAAATGCGCGCACGCTCTGCCTCGTC